>CAIRHQ010000037.1 GCA_903878475.1 uncultured Bacteroidota bacterium
CCCGTAACCGTTATCTACCAAACCATTGAGTCATTGCACGAGGCTTGTCCTACCAACCTGGGTGACTGGTATTTTACCGGTAACTACCCCACACCGGGTGGCAACCGTGTTTGCAATAAAGCCTTCATGAATTATATGGAGGGAAAGAATGTAAGGGGTTATTAATATTTAATTCAACGGATTGAATCTAGCATACAAACTGATTAAATCCTGATCTCTACCTTTTCTTAAAAATATCATTCAACAAAGCGGCTAAATGTATGCCCCCTTTCAGCAACTGCTGATTCATGGGTGCCAGATAATCATAATTATAACGATAGTCCAGTTTCTGGTCGGGTTGTTTAATATCAGCATATACTTTTTCGGCCAGCTGATAGGTTCCCCACATCCAGGTGGAAATAGGTTCCTTGCTCCATACTAACCTGTCAGCCTCTGAAGGATGATTGATTGCCTTTGCATATTCGGTATAACTCAACTGCTGAAAATTGATCAGCTGATTGTCCCACAGACTGTGCAGGTTATACGAAACACCAAACCACATCACTTTTATTTTATTGCCTCCCTGATCTTCGGCCCTGCCCACATGCATGGGTTGGTGCACATCTCCTACAATATGGATCAGTAGGCGCAGATACATTGCCTTGGTTTCCTGATCCAATGTATTCTTCTTCAACTCAGCCACCAGAAAATTCAATTTCGTATAGGCGTCAACGGTGGTATCGGCATCCAGAAATGCATGAAACTCCTGTTCACTGGCACCGGCCTTAAAATCGCAGTAATGCCATGGTGAATAATTTGATTTGCTGGGATCCGATTTAATAAAATCGGCCCAGTTGCTGGCCATGGCCACCGACTCGTTTCCCAGTATCCTAAATATCTCTTTTTGTGTATGCCGGGTAAGATAAGCATCAGCTACCTCACCTACAATGCGATGCCCGAGCAAACCCCAGGCCATACCTTGGAAAGGGATATATAGAAAACTGATCAGCAAAAGCGACCGTATGATGCGTGGTAATTTCATGGTAAAATATTTTATACCCAAATGTAAAGCAATGCGGCTAATATTGGATTGGAATCATAACAAATAGCGCTGTTCCATATTATCTAAAAACTGAATGGTTTTCAGTACTTTCACTGCCATGAATGAGATAAATGTGTTACTGGATATTTTACAACAAATGGTGAAGGCCCATCCCGAATCCGTTTTTGTGAATAGCCTTTACCAGCAATATTGTAATCTGGGTGGGTTGAGTAAAAAACAACTGGAAGGTTTACACGCCAAAGCAACTACAACTGCGGGCATCTCTCCTAATAAACTGGCTACCCTGGAAGCCATCATCAAAAAGAAGCCCACCCGCGAAAGGGCCGCAGCTACCATCAGCGCAGCACGCCCCGAAAAAGATGAGGCTGCCGGAAAATTGATGAATGAAATACTGGAAAAATACCCTCAACACAAAAGGATCCTGTTTCTGAAATCAAAATACAATAACAACGAAATCCTTTCAGCGATCGAACTGGCTGAATTGCAAAAATTTAAAACGCTGTTGCTGAAATAATTTCATATGCTTATTCGATCAACTCGAATAACATCAATTGGGTTTTTTGTATTTCAGAAAAATTATTATCGGAAATAAACAATAGCGTTTTATGGCCATTAGGTAATAGTGGACCAAAACAAAACCCTTCTATATTGTCAATATAAATTCCCAGGTCATCCATATTCATCAATAGTTTTTTAGAAACCGGAATAAAATTTTGATTGCCCTTCAAAGTTTGATTTCGAATATCGGTAGCCTGGCTGTAATCAGTGATGAACACTTTGATGGTACAAGCTGCCCGGCCTGTTGAAAACGAACGTTCAATCACCAATAATTTATTGTTTCCAATGCTGAGGATATCCGGAACACCATTTACTTTAAATCCAGTGGTGGGGTCAGGTGCATGGGCTACTGGTTCAAGTTTATAAGCATACTGTGCAGTATTTTTCTTCGTCTTGGTATTGAACTTCAGGATACGAATAAAGGCATTATTGTCGGTGAGCTCAGCACGCGGACCGTCTTCATACAGCGGTTCTTCCACACTCACAAATAGTGTTTTATAATCATCGGAAAAACTCAGTCCTTCAAACACACCGTTCTGGCGAGGCCCTTGCTCAGTTGCATGCATATGCATATTTGCAGGAAGGGGAAAGCTTCCTACATATTTTCCATTGGTAGCGATCAGGTTAATGGAGGGGTCTTCCAACACCGTATCCTTGGCTCGTATGATACGTTCACCTTCGCTACTCCAGACCAGCATTCCGTTTGCTGCATTATAACGGATATCTTCGGGATCGGGCGTGTGTAAACGATCCTGCTTTTTATTAGGATATACGATACCGTTAGATTGAAGCATATTTTGCACGCCGGTGAAATTCATACTGTCGATACCGGCAGGTGTAAAAAATATTTTTGCGGTATAAAACCGGGCCGGGTTATTATCGCTTCGGTCGTCGCTGATGAGATAGTATTCATTATGCAAGGCATCATAATCGATGCCCGATAGTCCCCCCACCACTGTATTGCGAAAATTCATATTATATGAGACATTGTATTCGCCCAGATAATGCACGCCGGTTAATCCCGGAACGGTTTGCATAGGCGCCTTTACGGTAGTACAGGAAAACAGGAAAACAGAAATAATCAAGGTGAGTGCAGCTGTATATCTTCTTTTCATAGAAATGATTTGATGGTAAAGGTGAGAAAGAAAGCAGAGATTATTTTCAATGTTGAAAAATTATTTCTGCTTTCTTTTAATAGGGAATCCATTATCTTGTTTAGGTGTACCATTCATTCATCTCATAAACCATGCGTTGTTGATGCACTTACTTTTGATCGCGTACAGCAGTTACTGCCTGTTCATTTATTCCTGGATCGCGCTAGCCATTGCTGTCTTTTTCTTATTGCTGCGGGTAACCGCACCCTATGGCAGGCATAGCTCTTTAAAATGGGGGCCCACGATCAGCAATCGCCTTGGCTGGGTGATCATGGAGCTGCCGGTATTGCTGCTATTGTGGATCTACCTGGCGCCTGTGTTTCATTCCATCAGCCTGGTGAGCTGGGTAATGATCTCCTTGTTTTGTTTACACTATCTGAACCGAACCTTCATCTTCCCTTTCCGGCTGCATACCCGGGGTAAAAAAATGCCCTTGATCATTGTGTTGTCCGCCATCCTGTTTAACCTGGTAAATGGTTTTTCACTTGGCTATTATTTTGCGCACTATGCCAATTATGCTAATAGTTGGTTCACCGATATCCGTTTCATCTGCGGTTTCATTTTGTTTTTTGCGGGGATGTATATCAACCTTCGGACCGATGACCAGCTTATTCATTTGCGCAAGCCGGGTGAAACCCATTATGTGATCCCACGTAATGGATTGTTTGAATGGGTGAGTTGTCCTAACCTACTCGGAGAATTAATTGAATGGCTGGGATTTGCCCTGCTTTGCTGGAACCTGCCAGCCTGGGGGTTCTTCATCTGGACCGCAGCCAATCTGATACCCAGGGCAATCTCGCATCATAGCTGGTATCGGAATACATTCGCTGATTATCCTGCAAACAGGAAGGCCATTGTTCCTTTTGTGCTGTAGTATATTTAGAAGAACAATTTCACACCGGGCACTTCTGATACCAATCTCTCGCCATATACCATTCCAGGTGTTTGGTAACCTGGTTGCCAATTGCCTTCGATTATTTTTTTTGCGATGATCAAGCTGCTGTGCAGCGTGAGGGTATAACCTTCGGGACCGGTCAAGCCTGCTGAAACAGTTTTACCCGCAGCATTGCTTACCTGCCCCCATACATAACCGATAGCCTTGTTGCGCTGCTCATCTGATGGCCCTGCAGGCTTTGCATCTATTTTTCTTTTTAAATACCCGCGCATCCAGTTGGTGCGAAGTATCCAATTGAATAGTCCTTGAAATTTTAGCAGGCTAAATGCTTTAGGCGGAACGCCGGTAAAGGTTTCAATATTTGGAATGCCGGTACTGAAATGTGCTGTGGATATATCGCCCCAAGGAATGCTCATGGTGAATATTCGCTTGGTCTTATCGGTGGCCACCGGAAAATCAACCCACATGGGGTGCTGGCCCAATGGCACCCTGGCAATTTTTCCATCCAGGCGGATGGCGCCTCCTTCTCCCAGTTTTCCAGCCATCGTGGTGGCGGTACCGTGAGATAAGCCTCCACCCGAACTCGCAAAAGCCAGTTTCAATGAATGTGAATCGGGCAATTGTTTTTTCAACCAAACGGCAATACAATCGGTGGGCACCACATCAAACCCTACGCCGGGCATGATCATGATATTGGCCTGCTTTGCCGCTTCATCAAATTTCTTCAGCATTTCAAAAACCGCAATATCTCCGTTGATATCAAGATAATGCCTGCCGGTTTTTAAACAAGCCTTGATCATTTGCAGGGCCGTGTATTGAAAGGGTCCTGCCGCATGTATCACCAATTTTACTTCCATCAAGGCACTGGTCAGGGCTGCTTCATCATCCAGATCGATCCGCTTATACGGGAGATTGAGTTTTTGGGAGAGCATTTTAAGCGCTGATTCAGATCTGCCCGCTAAAATGGGTGTTAATCCATATTGCGATGCATAGCGTGCGATCAGTTCGCCGGTATATCCATTGGCGCCATAAAGTAAAAAGTTGTTTTGCTGCATGGTACAAATTACGAAAGAAAATCCGGTTGATAACTGGTGACGACGGCTATTTAAAATAGCTTTTAATCACCGGTATTAATGTTTACTTTTAACCCGTTGATCATGAAAACACTACTCATCATACGACATGCAAAAGCTGAAAACGTTTTTACCCTGCATGATTTTGAACGACCATTGAATGATCGTGGAAAAAAAGATGCTCCGGAAATGGCCGATCGTTTACGCGGTAAAAAAATTAAGATCGATGCCTTTGTTTCCAGTCCGGCCACAAGAGCCAACCAAACCGCAAAATATTTTGCCAAAGCCTACAATAAAGATTCTGCTGAAATTATTTTGATCACTGCGTTGTATCACGCGGCTCCGGAAGTTTTTTTCGAGGTCGTTAATGATCTTGATGATACTTTTGAGCATGTGGCCATCTTTGCGCACAATCCGGGAATAACAGAATTTGTAAATGAGTTAGATGCGGGAATCAGGATCGACAATATGCCTACCTGTGGGATATTTGCAGTGCAATCAACTTCCAGCCGTTGGGTTGATTTTAAAAAATCGAAAAAAGAATTCCTCTTCTTTGATTATCCCAAAAATAATTAACGGGTAATATCAAGTTCAAAATACAGCGCTGAGGCGATGGGGTTATGATAGTAGGCCGGTATTAATTTGAAACCTGCATGCTTATATAAATTGATCGCTGCTGTCATATGATCCAGTGTATCTAAGCGGATCCGCTGATACCCACAACCACGGGCCATTTCAATGGCTTGGGTCAATATTGTTTTCCCAATGCCCTTACCCTGTTTATCCGACTGTACATACATGCGTTTTAATTCTGCTGTTTCGGTATCAATTTTCCGGATGGCTACACAGGCGATATAATTTTCATCTTCTTTACAGAGAATTATTCCTCCGGTAGGTGCTGCATACATCTGCGACAGCTCTTTTAATTCTGATTCAAAATGCTGAAAGCCCAGGTCAATATTCAGCCAGGCTGCATATTCGGTAAACAGTTTTGCTGCCGCCGAATATTCCTGTGCAGTATGTGCAAGGATGTACTCAGGCATTCTTTACAGTTTTATTGGCCAGGAATACGCCCGAAAAGATCAATGCTGCAGCGACCAGTTTATACATCGTAAGTGTTTCTTTCAAAAATATCATGGCAATGATGGCGGCAAATACCGGTTGGGTATAAATATAAAATCCGGCAACAGAAGCGCCAAGATATTTTATGCCATATACATTGAAAACATAAGCCAGAAAAGTTCCCGTAAAAACTACCAGGGTCATGATCAGATAATCCATTCCAGTGAACAGTGGCCATTGAATTTCGGTGAACTGTACCCAGCCAAAGGGCAGTATCAAAAACAATCCGATGCTGAATATCCAGCGGATCACCACGATAGGATCGTATTTCAACATCAGGGGTTTTACCAAAATAAAATAAAAGGTATAAGAGATGGCGTTGATAAGGATCATCACATCTCCCCAGATCACTTCATTGCCATTGCCAGAAGCAGACCTACCTAAGATCAG
>CAIRHQ010000038.1 GCA_903878475.1 uncultured Bacteroidota bacterium
CAATGCATCTCTCCTTTCAAGAACTGCTGATAGTTCTTTGCTGAGCGGGCGCTTTTGCCGAGCATGGTTTCTTTTACATAGTCGTTCTTTCCGAGCCATTCGGCAAAGGGAAAGGTGAAGCCCATTTTGGGACGGTTCCAGATGGGTTCGGGAAGTTCCGATTTGAAACTATCTACCAGCAATTGTTTGGGCAAGGATCCGCTATATTTTAAAGAAGACCTTATACTTAAGGCCAGCGACATAAATTCTTTATCGAGGAAGGGCACACGGATCTCGATGCCGTGAGCCATGCTCATCACATCCGAATCGCGGAGCAATTGGTTTTGCATGTACAGGTTGGTTTCGATCCAACTGGCTTCATTACCGGGTTGTAAACTGCTTATATCATAAAGGTCGGGTTGATCTTCCAGCAAATTCCAAACCTGCTTTTCATCCATATCCAATTGCCGGGCAATGGTAGCCGGAATGAACTGTCCACGCAGAAAAAGATACGCACCCTTGGCTCCTCTTAAACTGAGAAATGCCAATCGCCTGATCTTTTTTGTATTGGCATGCCTTCCCGCTCTCAATAAAGCAGTGGGAATGGTCTCTAATCTTTTTACTAAACCGATGCGACTGAAAGATGGATATCCGCCAAACAATTCATCACCACCCACACCGGATAACACGGCTTTCAATCCGCTTTCCTTGGCATATTTACTGATGAACCAGGTATTCATGCCATCGCAGCCCGGCATATCCATAGCTTGTAAAATATTATTGAAATTTTGTTGAAATTCTTTTTCGCTGAGCGTAGACTGCCAGTTAGGACAGTTCAGCTTTTGAAGCATCAGGTCCTGGTATTTTTTTTCGGAATATTTTGATTCATCAAATACGATCGACAAGGTCTTTAAACCTGCATGCTGGTATTTACCGGCCAGACTAGCGATGATGGAACTATCCAATCCACCACTCAGGAATACCCCGATGGGCGCATCACTGATCAAGTGTCGCTTTACCGACTCCTGTAATACCTCGCGAATGCAGGCGGTAGCATCAGCCCGATTGGATATCTGTTCCTTATAACTATAAAAAGAAAAAACAGTGAGGTCGGTATCTTTATCGGCTAAGCGGTACCGTAAGCAGCAGCCCTTGGGTAAGGGCTTCACGTCTGCCAGCGTAGTGATAGGCTCCGGCAGATGACCATAGGCCAATAAGTATACCGGCCAGTTCTCGTTCTTCTTTTGTAACCATGGAATAGCTGCAAATGCTTTTATTTCGGAGGCAAATGCAAGTCCCTCATCCGTAAAGGCATAATACAATGGCTTGATACCCGAGGCATCGCGTACGAGATAAATTTCGGCAACTTGTTTGTCGTAGATCGCAAAGGCAAACATCCCATTAAAACGATGAAAGGCATTGCAACCCCAGGCAGCAAAGGCAGCCAGGATCACTTCGGTATCACTATTGGTATTGAACTTGAACCCTGCCCTGATCAATTCCATCCTGATCTCGAGATAATTGTACAACTCGCCATTATAACTGATGGTATAACGGCCATCGCTATACGACATGGGCTGATGCCCGGCCATACTCAATTCGATCAATGATAATCGGCGGTGCCCCAGAACAAAGTGTTGCGCTGCATCAGTATACATTCCCTCATCATCCGGTCCGCCATGCTCCTGAATACGGCACATTTCCTTTACCATGGGCTGCAGGGCCTCGATGGGGTGTGGGGGGGATATGATGCCGGAGATTCTACACAAGGGAAAAACGTTTAAGACGTTTAAGTCGTTTAATTCGTTTAAGGGTTAGTTAGATGTTGGAAGTTGGAGGTTGGATGTTGGAGGTTTTTTAAGGTCAAGGCATATTGAGTATTAGAAAGCATTTAAAATTTGAAGTTAGTTATAGGCTATCCTAATCTTATAAGCCTTCAAATTAAATGAACCTCCAACCTCCAACTTCCAACCATTAATTATGAGCTCCTAAACCAGCTCAATATTCCTCTTATCAAACACCGCACTCATCTGTAGCCCCATGCTTTCAATGCGCACTTTGGCGCGGTTGCCCTGTACTTCAAGGAGGATACCTTGGTAATTCATCATTACGCCTTGTTTGATGCGAACCGTGGAGGATACCGGCAGACTGGAATTGGTTACTTCCACCTCACTGAATTCATTCAGAAATTTGCGAATGGTTTCGATCTCATTCTCGCGGATCTTGGCGGGCTTGCCCAGCCAGTACACAAAATTCACGATACCGTTGACCTGCAGCAGTTCCCATTTTTTATTTTCGGCCACTTGCACAAATACATAGCCTTTGAATAAGGGTTCAAACACCACTTTTTTTCGATCGCTCCATTGCCGCATCACTTTGTTGAGCGGACAATAATATACATAACCCCGCTCATCAAGCAGCTCTACCACCTTCTTCTCCCATCTTGGACGGGTGTGTACGGCATACCATATATTCAGGTTATCGATCATGATTATTTTCGTTACTGCACAAAGCTTCGCTGTCCCTCAGTCACAGGGTTATGTGCTTGAAGGAAGGTTGAATTGAGGAATTGTTGAACTGTTGAATCGTTTGCGAAGAGTAATTATACTTTTCAGCGTACAATCAACAAAAACACTCAACTAAAATATCAGCTCACATTTTAAACGAAATCTGCCGATTCCACGATTCAACGCTTCCACGATTCAACAGTTCTTCGTTTAAACGTTACCCCTTAGTTCCCCCTCATCCACCGCTTCACCGTCCGCTTTATCTTCCTCGGTATTCCCCATAGAGATTGCCAGGCCGGTTTTTTCTTCTCATCACTGGTATAATAGCCATAGCCATCGCTGCCATATCCGTATCCGTATCCATAGCCATAGCTCGCATAGCCGTAACCGTAACTAAGGAAGGATATCCCCCTGCGTTTGAGGCCATTGAATACGATACTCATATTATTGAATTTCTTCTGCGTATACAGATCATCGATCATGCGCAGGAATATCTTGGGTGTATGTCCGTGCCGCACTACATAAATGGTGATTTGGGCAAACTGACTCAGCAATTGAGAATCGATCACCGGGCCAATGGGTGGTGAGTCGATGATGAGGTAATCGAACCGTTCTTTAAGGGCTTCGATCATTTCCTTGAACTTAGGACTACTGATCAATTCGGTAGGATTGGGCGGTATTGGGCCGGCAGAGATCACGAACAAATTAGGATACTCTGTTTTTTTGATAATTTCGTCAATGCTGGCTTTGTTGATGAGGTAGTTGGTGATACCGGGGTCGCGACTAATACCCAGGTATTTACTGAGTTTGGGTTTACGCATATCCAACTCGAGCAAACCCACTTTGTTTCCATTTAGGGTGATGCTCATGGCCAGGTTGAGGGCGATAAAAGATTTTCCCTCGCCCGACACACTGGAAGTAAGCAAGAGGGTATTATTCTTTTCATTGAGGCCCATGAATGCCAGGTTGGTTCGCAGGGATCGGAACTGCTCGGCAATGATGGTTCGTTTTCCTTCGGAGATGGCCACCGAACCTTTCAGGGTGGTTTGAATGATCTCGGCCACCACCGGCACTTTTGTTTTTTCTTCTATCTCTGTTCTGAATAATATTTTTTGGTTGAACTGCTCGCGCAATAAAACTACCGCTATGGCAAATAATAATCCGATGAGGAAACCAGTGAGATAATAGTTTTTTGGGACCGGACTTACGGCTCCTCCAGTTGTGGCTTTTTCAAGCACCCGCAGATCGGGAGTAGTTCCCGCAGAAGAGAGTGCAGTTTCTTCTCTTTTTTGCAGCAGGAAGGTATAGATATTATTCTTGATGGCCTGTTGCCGGCTGATCTCCAGCAACCCACGTTCTTTATGAGGCACCTGGCTTAACAATCCGCTGTTCATAGAGATACCTGAGCTTACATTATTCTTGATAGCCCTTAAATTGGTTTCAATATTATTTACGTTTTCGCGGATATCTGACTTAATGCGATTCACCGATTCACTAGCCAGTATTACCGCATCAGATTTTTCGCCATTGATGCTTTGTATACGATCGTATTGAAATTCGGCGTCATAAAGTTTTTGTAATAATCCTGCGAGCATTGGATCAGATATCAGCAATTGCGAAGGCACGGTACCGGGTTTCTTTCCCTTGTTGTTGATATAGTTCTTTACTTCTTTCAGCACATCCTGTTGTATTTCCACTTCACTGTTGCGCTTATCGAGGTCGCGCACATTATCCAGATAAAGTGAGGCCTGGTCGCCAAGGTTGTATACCCCTTGTGTTGTTTTATAAGTTTCAATATTTCTTTCTACGGAATCGAGCTGGCCGATCACGATATGCAATCGATTTTCGATGAAGGCCAGGGTTCGGGCAGCGATCTGGTTCTTATCGGTTACGGCATTGTTGTTATATACCTGAAATAATTTATTGAGCACATCTACACCTTTGGGCGGCACAGGAGTTTCCAGTTTCAATTCTATTACTGTAGAGGTGTTGGATGTGGCATTGGCTTTCAAGCTACCGATCAATCCTGCTGCTGTACCCCCAATGGTATTGAATACCACAAAATAGTTTTTACCACTCAGGTTGTGGTTGTATTCCGGATTGGGAACGATCTGGTACAGGGCCTTACCCATGGGAAAATTGCTGTAAAAAGGTATGATCTGTTTATTGATCTTGATATTGCCTTCTTTCCAGTTCACCGAAAAATATAATTTACCGCCGCCGGTAATGCTGTCTTTATTGATGGCCTTGAACCAAACGGGTGAGCTTTCGTTATATAGTTCTTCCTGCCTTACTTTTCCTTCGTTGTACACGGTGGCATACAGATCGAGAGAGTCAATCACTTCTTCCATTACGGATGAAGAGCGCAATACGATGATCTCATTTTCTACGATCTTTTTTTCGGAGAAGATATTCAATGCATCGAGTACCTTGCTATCGCCGCCGTTCTTTTGCGGATCTTTCAACAGTACTTTGGCAGAGGCTACATAAATTTTTGTTTGTTGACGAAGGTAGAACCAGGATACGGTTACGCCGATGCCGATGGTAACCACAAATAGTGGCCAAAACGGAAGATACCTTTGTAATATTTGGATCAGCAGGTTGGTTTCTGTACGTTCCTTAAAAAATTGTTGTTCGTTCATATG
>CAIRHQ010000039.1 GCA_903878475.1 uncultured Bacteroidota bacterium
GGCACCGCCAATATTTGTCCATGGACCGCTACCGGGTGCAGGTGACCATTGCCATTTATAATCTTTTGTTCCCGGAATTACTGCCGGATCAGAGAGGGCACCAGTAAAGGTTACCGATCCGCCCAAACAGGTTCCTAAAGGGTTATTGATACTTACGGTAGGCAATGGATCACAAATTCCATATTGCACATCGTCGAGTACAAAATCGTTTCCGCAACCACCCGGACCTGCATTGAGCATTTCCATGATGATATTGGTATAGCCTGATGGCATTACCCATTTCATACCCAGTTGCTGCCAGGAAGTAGAAGTAATATCGGCAGTGGTAAATTGAGTAATGGTTAATCCCGTTGCCAGATCGCGCATGCGGATCAGGAATTTAGGATATTTAAATCCTCCTAAACCGGCACAAAGTGTTTGATAGGTTGCATTGCCAATGAAGGCTGTCCAGAATGACATGGAATATTGTTGTCCGGGACAAGCCACCGGCAAAGTATCTCTATAAAATACATAAGCAGGACCATCAGCATTCACTTCCAGCATTCTTCCGTTAAGATTACCGGTATGATCGGCCAAACTTATCCAGTTAGATGGATCTCCCGTTGCTGCATTATTGGTTAATGTATATCGATTTACTCCCACAGGTGCTGTAGCCGTACCGGTGTATTGCAGACTGATCGAAGGTGAAGCCGGAGGCGTTGCTGCCAACCCAACACCTGTTCCAAAATCGTTGGTATATAATACCTGACTCAACACCGAACATGGTGGTGTAGTAGGTGTAAGTATAATTACAAAAGGAGTGGGTTGTCCTTCTCCCAGATCATCTGGTTTATCATTCTGATTCAGATCAGGGTTGGATCCATTGGTACTGGAATCCCTTAAAGCCGCACCACTGAATCCATTGGCAGTGGCAATAGCGGAGTTATTGTACACAACACCTGCCTGTATATTTGACAACCGGCAGGATATTCGTATGGTAAAATTATTATTGGTTGCCGGGTAATTGACCAGCGTTTGCCCAGCATTCAATAGGTTGATATTCGAATTGCCGTTATAGGCCGCATTCAATACCATGCCCGCGGGATTACTGGTAAAGGCGGCCGTGACATTAGACAGATTGGCTGCACCATTGATCGTAGTAAGATCATCGGTAACCTGCACATTGGTGATCGACACACTTCCATAATTCCTCACATAAACATCATAGATTACATCATATTGATTTGGGGTACCCGTTGCCGTTACCGATACTAATTTCTTCGCCGCTCCTACTCCCGAATTGATCTGCGACATATCGCTTGAGGCAACCCCCTTATTGGCCGCATAGTTATAGGTTAGCCAAGAGGTATCGCCCGTGACCGGATCAATTTTCTTATATACACAACCCGGAGAATAAGAGGCAATCAGGTCGCCATCGGCAAATGCAAGTCCTACACAAAATGTAGTACCGGCTGGTTTCTTAACAGTATCAATAAAGGTAGCCTTGATATGGTGAGTACCGTTGCCGTAACTTCCATAATCGGGCGTATATAATTTATTGTCAAAGATGAAATACATCTGTCCGCTGGGTGTCATGGTAATATCACCGCTGCTTACATTATAAATGGTATCACCGATCCCTCCTGCACCTGCAGTAAGGTCTAGTGTATCGGCTCCATTGATCACCCCTGCGGTAAAATCAAGTTGACGTAAATAAGCTTTATAGGGAGCGGCACCGGAAAATTCCAGCTGCCAGGCAAAACCGGTTGGGTCAAATGTAATACCCCCGATATCAAAATTAAATTTCTTGATCGTATCCAGGGCTACGGAAGGACAGGTTGTTGGATCCCATTTCCAGATATACGAACGTGCAGGCAATGGCGCCGTGTAATCGGTCCATATATAATACATATTATGGTCCTTTGGATTAAAGGAAACACTGGCTGCAGAAATGCTGAAGGTTTTTGGTTTTAATACCGGTTTACAACCAGCAGGAGAACTGGCCCTCGACATGATCGAATTGGCATAATTGAAAAAGTACACTGAGTCCACACCGCCAGAACCGCATTTATCTTTTCCAATGGCAAAAGGTACACTATAGGTAGCCGGTTGCGCCCAAGCCTCCTTCAACATGAAACAGGTGAAAAAAGAAAATAAAAATAAAAATTTTCTCATAAAATATTTTTTTAAATAGGATTATGACAGTGTAAGGATGGCCCAACCTGATTCATGCATTGATTACAGTAATTCGCTTTGGATTTACCTGCCCGCGCAAGGTTAGGGGGCAACAAAAACAATATCAATATCGATTGATATGGATTTTTCATGAATTGGATAGTTTTTTTACTACGCTCTGGTTAAGGTCAACCTAGAATAAACGAAAATTAGAATAATTAATTGCGAAACATGCATATTAGTTGAAATATTTTTTTACTATGGCAATGAGTATTTTTCCTTCGTAAAAATACGGAAGCGCTGATAATCAATGCTAATAGGCATTTCATGATTGCAAAAAAACATGATGAAGATCATTTTTTTGAAATTAATCCATGCCCTCCCAATTATAATTTGGGCGCAATTTTGTACAATAATTTTTAATACTGCTCGTTTTTACTCCTGTTAAACTTTATAAAATCCAATAATCTGTGCAAAAATTTTACTACATAGTCCTTGTATTTTTCATTGTTCAAAATCCTGTTTTTGCTCAACTAACGGTAACCGCTACTGCAGCAAACCCAACCATTTGCTTGGGTAATGGCACTAGCTTGTCGGCTACGGCTACACCTGTTAGTTATACCATGACCTCTATTGCCAATAACCCCGAGCCCTTGGCGGGTATCAATTTATTGGCTGATGCCGGAGTGGCCATTACCCCCTTAAGTACCGGCACGCTGGATGACGGAAGATGGGACAATATCACCCTGCCATTTACTTTTACTTATTATGGCAATACATACAATTCAGTTAATATCAGTACCAATGGCTGGATCGGAATGGGAAGCACCAATACGGTCACTACCGGATTCAATGTAAGCTTACCCAATGCCGCTGCACCCAATAATGTGATCCATGCAATAACCTGCGACCTTAATTTTAAAAGTCCTACTACTTCTTCACTGGAATATTTTGAAAGTGGTAGTTACCCCAACAGGATCTTTGTGATCAATTATACCAATATCAAATTCTTTTCTGGCGGCGGCACTGCCAATGTTCAGGTGATCTTATACGAAATATCAAATGTTATCGAGATCCATACTTCCGATTGCAGCAATACCACACTCAGCAAAGCACAGGGAATTGAAAATAGTACGGGAACGGTGGCCAGTGTAGTCACCGGCAGAAATAATACCGCCAACTGGTCGGCCACCGGAATACCAAACGCTTTCCGGTTCACACCCGATGTGGTAACCTTTACCTGGTCACCGGCCACCGGTTTGAATACTACTTCCGGTGCCAATGTAATTGCCAGTCCTGTTTCAAATATTACTTATACTGTTACCGCACTCAATACTTCCAACAGCCAAACTGGTAACACAACCGTTACCGTTAGTATCAACCCGGCCTCCAATATACTCGCTGCTGTGGCAGGAGGGGCACAGGTATGCCAGAACATCAGTGTGTCGGGCAGCGGAACACAATACCGTGATGGGAACTGTAACCTGATCGCCAGCATTCTTCCTTCAGGTGCTAGTCCGGTGAACAATTCTATTAACACCTGTACTAAATTGGATGCCGGCTCAAGTAAACGAGGCACCACCGATCTATACGGAGCAAGAAAATATGATATTGAACCCCTTATCAATGCTTCATCGGCAACAGCCACCATTACGCTGTATTACCTTCAATCCGAGTTTGATGATTTTAATACCCGGGCAGTAGACAGCGGACATCGTTTCCTTCCGGTTAACAGCACCGATATTCCCGGTATCAATAATTTAGTGATCAGGCAATTCCATGGTACGGGTACCGACCCCAGTAATTATACAGGACCCGGATCACAGGATTTCTCTACAGTCAATGCGGGTGTAACCGTGGTTTGGAACGCCAGTAAATCATGGTGGGAAGTAACTGTACCTGTATCCGGATTTTCTGGATTCTATCTAACCAGCAAGAAGATCGGAACACTTTCCATTGGTTTGGAATATTTCAAAGGCGTACAGGTAGATAAAAGAAATCTGCTGAACTGGAAAGTAAATTGTACTTCCGCTAAAGCACAGTTTGATATACAAAGAAGTGCCGATGGACGGCAGTTCACTTCTATCGGAAATATAACTGCCGATCAGGCCCGATGCAGCCAGCCATTTGATTTTATTGATGAGCATCCAATGAGTGGCAATAATTATTACCGTATCCGTATCATTGATGCTGAAGGAAAAGATGCTGAAAGCAATATCGTGTTGCTTACAACTAAATCCTCCAGTTTCAACCTGATCAGCCTGAATCCGAATATGGTAACCACCGAGCAGGCTATGCTGAAGATCAATGCCGTTGGAAAAAATACCGTGAATATCCTGGTCACCGATTTCTCTGGAAGAAGAGTATCAGCACAGATCTTACAAGTGCAACCGGGTATAAACCAAACCGAGATCAATACCCGCAATCTGGCGAACGGTGTTTACCAGGTTACCGCATACTTGCCGGGTGAAAAGCCGCAAACTTTGCGACTCGTTAAACATTAATAACCCCCATTGTTAAACATACAGAGCATCCTGCCAAACAGGATGTTTTTTTATGCGCCGGAATCAATGAATCGGGTACGGGCTATAATTTGTATTTTTGCAGCACAATCAATGATTATGAGTGCAACAGCAGATAATAAACCGGTGATCGGCATTACAACCGGAGATATCAATGGGATCGGTATTGAACTGATCATTAAAACTTTTTCTGATAACCGTATATTGGATATTTGTACACCGGTGATCTTTGGAAACAATAAAGCCATCAATTTTTACCGCAAATCCCTGCCAGATATAAATATTAATTTTGTCAGCATCAAGGAAGCCGCACGGCTCAACCCTAAACAAGTTAACCTTTTCCATTGCTGGGAAGATGACGTGGTGATCACACCTGGTATCATGAATGAGATCGGTGGTAAGTATGCAGTGATCAGCCTCAAAGCAGCTGCGCAGGCATTAAAAGATGGAAAAATTGACGGACTGGTAACCGCTCCTATCCATAAAAAGAATATCCAGTCGAACGAATTTAATTTTACCGGCCATACCCCATACTTTAAACAATTGTACAATGCTGCCGATGTAGCCATGTTCATGATCGCCGATAATATGCGGGTGGCCCTGCTCACGGAACATGTAGCGGTGAATGATATTGCACCCCATATTACACGTGAAAATATCATCAGCAAACTGCAGATCATCAATAATTCACTGAAAAGAGATTTCAATATCAATAAGCCCAGGATCGCCGTGCTGGCCCTTAACCCGCATGCCGGTGATGAAGGATTGATCGGCAAAGAAGAAGAAGCGATCATCAAACCCGCCATCAAGGAAGCCAAACAACGCGATATATTTTGTTTTGGTCCATACCCTGCCGATGCATTTTTTGCACGCGGTCAACATGAAAAATTTGATGCGGTATTGGCTATGTATCACGACCAGGGACTTATCCCTTTTAAATCCATGGCCATTGGTGAAGGCGTTAATTTTACTGCGGGAATCAACGGGATCCGTACTTCGCCCGACCATGGTGTCGCCTTCGACATTGCCGGAACCGGTAAAGCGGATGAATCTTCATTCCGCGAAGCGGTATACAAATGCATTGATATCTTCAATGGCAGAAATGAATATGATGAGCAACACAAAAATCCACTCAAGAAAATGAGTTCGGGTATAGTGAGCAATGCTATTGATCAGAGAACTGCCGATATTCCGGAATAGGAATCATCTGAAATGCTTTACTGAAAAATAGTATCAGGCAATCCTTTATTGATGATATAATTGCTGAAACTGATGTCTACCTTGCCTTTCCGGTTTTTCAGTTTATCCTCTTTCTTCTTGGCATCTGTGCCATCTTCAAAATCGAAGGTTACCCCCTTGGGCATTTTATAGTCTTTGGTATTGAAAGAAAAACTCAACTGGTCGGGTAAACCATAAGCCGAATATTTTCCATAACTCATTTCCAACTCATAGGTTCCATTATCACGGGTGGTAGTTTTTGCCCGTCTGATCACTACATTAGCCTCATCAATATACAGGGTACTCAACACCACATCAGCAGCATCATCTTCGGGCAATAACTTTACCACTTTCACTACTGTGTTTCCGATCTTATCATTGCCCGCATCCAGCACAGTGAATTTTCCCGAACTGAGCACATTGCTCATGTTGATATTAACAGCTCCTTTGGGAACAAAAGAGATCCCTTTTTCATTCTTTACTTTTAATTTGTTGGGCTTTTTAAAATATACTTTCACGGTAGCCACGGGCACTTTTAAAAAACTAACATTCGTCTTCATACGGCCATTAGCCTCATAATCATTCACGAGGTCGAGTTTGGCCTTTACTTTCTGTACCAACTCTGTTATATCCTGAGCAGCCACAAAAAACACACTACTCAACAGCATCATTAAACAAATCAATTGCTTCATGTAATCATTTTAAGATAAGATATCCTTTTTACGAAACACCCACACCGCTGCGGCTACCAGTCCAACATTATAGGCAAGCAGGGCAGCCAGACTTTTCAATATCCCGGGCAGGTATTGAATTGATCCCTTGATGGTTTCCCCATCCGCGGTGGAGCCGATATAAAAAAATCCTTTCCAGCCCAACATATACGTGGTGAACAGGTAGGGCTTGATATATTTTTGATAAATGGGTATTTCCATTTCACTCACCAGCGTACACACGATCACGATACCCACGGTGGCTACAATAGGACCGATTGAATTTTCAGAGAGCGTAGACAACAACAATGAAATCGCTGCCACCACCATCATGGCCACAAAGGCAAAACCAAAAGCAAAGAAATATCGCCATAGGATATCATCCGATTCGATCAGCTGCAGTCCACTGGTTTTGGCTACCACCAGATCGTTCACACCAAAGATGGCCACACTTACCGCCAGGGATATTAAGGCGATCCACAATAACATGGCAAACACATACACGGCCGTGGCAAAATATTTGGCCAGTATGATCTGGGTACGACTCACCGGTTTAGAGGCTAAGAGTCGCAAAGTACCCATACCTGCTTCTCCCGAAACTACATCACCTGCTACCAGTGCCACCAGGATGGGAACATGTACCAGCAACAGGTTCAGCACAAAATAACATACCGCATATCCATTGTTCAGTTTATGGTAATCCAGGTCCATGGTTTCATCCAGTGAACCCAATATGAATTTCAGCCAGTCTTTGCCATTCACATACAAGCCCAGCTGAATTAAAAATATGAATGCCGCAATGATGGCAAAGGCCAGGTAGGTCCTGGGCTTCTTAAATATTTTGAACAATTCAATTTGCAAAAGATTCCACATGGCCAGACTGGGTTGTAAGTGATAGAAAATAATCTTCCAATGAATGCATGGGATTGATCGATTGCAATGAAATACCCATGCCCACCATATCGGCGATCAATTGTGGAACCGAAGCCTTATCCATCTTGAGTTGAATAGGAGAAGTTCCTGGCTGTAAATAATTGGCCCAGGGGGTTGACTGCAATTGTTGCCGGGTTTGCTGATCATCGCTGGTGCTGAGTTGAACCAGCGATTTTGCCGGATCAAGTAATTCATCCACCCTGCCCTCTACCATTTTTTTTCCGGCATGAATGATAAGCATCCGGTTGGCCACCAGCTCAATTTCACTGAGGAGGTGCGAAGAAACCAAGATCGTTTTTCCGAGGTCGTGACTCAGGTGCAAGATCAGCTGGCGCATATCGGCAATGCCTTGCGGATCCAATCCGTTGGTGGGTTCATCGAGGATGATCAACCGGGGGTCGTGTACCAAGGCAACGGCAATGCCTAAACGCTGTTTCATACCCTGACTAAAGGTTTTCACCTTGCTGTTGGCGCGCTCATCAAGCCCTACCCGCTTCAATTGCTCCATCAATATTTTCTTCTCGGGTTTGATGCCGCTCATTCGGGCAAAGATGGCCAGGTTATCGTATGCAGAAAGGTATTTGTATAGATCGGGCTTTTCGATCACCGCCCCTACTTGTTTCAGGATGGCCGATCGGTGGCTTGCGAGGTCTTGCCCAAAAATTTGAATATCGCCACTGGTAGGTTTAACCAGGGTGAGTAACATGCGGATGGTGGTTGATTTTCCGGCACCATTCTGGCCAAGGAACCCATACACATCCCCCTCGTTAACCGAGAAGGAAAGGTCCTTTACCGCAGTAACCTCATTAAATTGTTTGGAAAGGTGATTAACCCTTATCACTGATGCCATGTGTAATATATCAACAAAGATAAAACGGATATGGCAACAAAAGGTTCAGATTTAGGATAAAAGCGGTGAAGTATTTTATGTGGAACCCGGATGCATATAAGCATGAAGGGCTTTTACATAAGATTCAAACGCTTCAATACCTTTTTTGGTGATCTGGCAGATGGTTTGGGGATAGTTATTACTGAACTGCTTGGTTACTTCAATATATCCCGCATCTTTTAGTTTATTGATCTGCACACTAAGGTTACCCGCTGTGGCATTGGTCTTTTCTTTCAAAAAAGTAAATTCTGCCTGCTTCACACTAATGAGCAGACTCATAATGGCAAGCCTCAACTGGGCATGCAATATGGGATCAAGTTCTTTAAACATGGCAGGCCTGTTGTTTTTTATACCTTCTCCACAAGATGATGCCCGGGATCAGCCAGGCAAAAAGCCCACAGGCTGCCATCAGCAACATATCCGTTTCTACACCGGTGTACATCGATACCATGGCCAGCACCCAACAGATGATACCGCCGAAGATCATCGGCCTGAATTTAAACACGCCACCTGTAATAAAAGTGGGGATGCCATATAATAACATGAACAGCGAAGTTCCGCTATGATCAACCGATCCGAACTTGCTGTTGTAATACGATAATATGAAGATGCAGATACCAAACGCCGACCACACATACGACATAATGGCTTCATCATGACCCACAAAATTCTTCTTTCGCTTTTCTCGAATGGAAAAAAATATCTGAGGGATCAGGGCAATGAATAAGAGGAGCCATACATCAAAATCAAAAAATACCTGGGTATAAAACTGGATCCAGGTGAGCAAACTGCACAGGATAATGAGGAAACCCCACACGATGGAAGCCGCTCCGGTATTGATGTAGCTGCCTTTTGCCTTATTGATCATATCCTGGATCAGTTTCAGGCTTTCGGCTTCGGTCATTGTTTCTTCTGCTTTCATGTTCATGGTATTTTAGGCATAAAGGAACATGCAGGCATGCCCTGCATGTTCAAATATTATTTGATTATTGTTCGCATTCTTTCATCAATTGTTGCACGCGTTGCAATCCCCAGGCGGGATATAATTCACTGGCCGGTTTGTATACCAGGAATTTATCGATGGCCGTTTGTAACTCAATCTTGGCCGTTTTACAACCCCCACCAAATTGTTCGGGTGTGTACTTTAAACTTTGTCCCTTCAGCAGGTATGGCCTGGGGTTAGTAGGGTCTTGTTCCATGGCATTTTCCATCTCGGTATTGCTTTCCTGTCCGTATTGCATATATCGCTGCATGGGATTCACCATCATGTGGCAACTGGCGATCATACTTTTGATACAAGATACCTCTGAATTCTTGGGCGACAAGGAATCGGCCTTATTGATGAGCGCAGTGGCTTTGTCGGCGATATTATCTGTCTGTGCCTTATCGGTAACCATAAAACCATAATTGACCTGACAAAGGGCAGCATAATAATAAGGCAACCACTGATTTTTTTCAGCGTCGGCAATGCGTTCAAACGTGTTGGCCAAGCTCAGCAGGGATGGAGGATTGCTGAAGCTGCTGTCTATCGCCGCGAGGTTTCTTTTCATGGCCGCTAGGTATTTATCGCTCTGCGAAAAACCCGCCACCGTTAGGGTGGTCATTAGGGCAAGAAGGATCAATTTTTTCATGTTGTTGTGTTTTAGGTGAAATCAGTAAATTATTATTTAATTGGAGTGAATTTTGTTTTTATAAATTGTTATTGATGGCATCCTGTGTTCGGTCGATACCAAAACTTAAAAAGCAACCGATGAACACAAATCGTTTAGACGGTGCCGTTACTGGTTCTTTACGACTTCCATCATACGAATAGTTATAGCTGTATATCTGTTGCTGCCCCAGCACATTGTTGATGCCCAACACCCATACGGCAAAACTACGGGGATTCTTTTTGCCGATATTGGGCAGGTAGTTCACACTCACACTCATGCTGTTGTAATTGATCGTTTTCCCTGCATCGGTAATGATGTATTTCAACTGGGTATTGTCGTAAGCAATGCGGTAGTAAGACCGGCCGGTTGCAAAATTATAACTCAGATTGAACTGGGTTTTCCAGGGCAACACAAAGCGCTTGAATACGAATGCTGCAGTATGCCTAGCCGCAAATGATGGCTGGATGGCGGTAGGATAATTTAAAAAATCGCGTTTGGTATCCAGGTAAGAATAGGAGATCCAGTAGTCTACATTCTTGATCGTTTTTTTATCCCTCCAGAAAAATTCTATACCGCTGGCATGACCCGAGCCTTCATTGTTGATGGCTACTTCGCGCCCGGTGTTGCTGATGCCTGTCTTATATAGGTTATTGTATTTTTTATAGAATATTTCGGTCCTGAATGAACGCAAACTATTGATCTTTTGATATTGCAGTATATAATGTGTGGCACTGGAATAATCAATGCCCGTAGTGGCCGGCAAATATTTCCTTTCGGGATTCTGATAAAATATACCATAGGCAAAAGAAGCCTGACCATTGTCTGGAAATTTATAGGCCACCGATATTCTGGGTGCTGCATTCCATTTGTTCATGATGGTTGAATGCTCAAGCCTCCCACCGATCTTAGCAGCCAGTTTATTGGTGAGGTATATATCGGTTTCGGCAAAGGCCGACCATAAATGATCTTGTATCGATTCGCTGAAGGCTGTGCCATTGTACAAAGTATAGGTAGCTTTTTCATTGCTGTAAAAATAATCACTGCCAAATCGGATGGCATTCAAACCTTTCATGCGTTTTTCAAGCACCAGTCTTGCCTGCGCATAGGCGGCCCTGTTATTAAGGGTAAAATTTTTATAGGCAAAGAATGCCGGACTGGTGATCGTTTGTTTCTGATTATTGGCATCCTCCACCTCATTGCTGATATCATCCTTATTGGTGCTGAAGCTGATGCCCGTATTGATCTTCCAGCCATTGCCAAGTGCATCTTTCCAGCCAATATTTTGATAGGTATTCAGGTTCGTGATGGAAAAGGCATCCTTTAATCCTGCTGAATCAATATCCGGATTTCTGAAGCCGGTTTTATTGGCACTGATATAACCGAAGTATTTGATGAATCCACCATGTTTTGTTTTGATGCGGAAATTGGCATCACCCTGGTGGTATTCGGGGATCAGGAAAAAATCGGGTTTGAATTTGATCAGCTTAAAAGCCAGCCATAGATTGGTATAATTATAGGAAACGCCC
Source organism: uncultured Bacteroidota bacterium (assembly GCA_903878475.1). Lineage (GTDB taxonomy): Bacteria > Bacteroidota > Bacteroidia > Chitinophagales > Chitinophagaceae > Ferruginibacter. Next base: position 11,605 of record CAIRHQ010000039.1, read on the forward strand.
CAGGATGATTTTTTATCCTTGGCCAGGTGCTGAATGCCTCCTCCTGCACCAATGATTGAAAAACCGAGGTCAGCCTCTGTTTTCTCTGGGAGATCCTTGCTTTCCAGGATCAGGGCTGAAGAAAGCGCCTGACCATACAAGGCCGAATAGCCCCCCGAACTGAATACAGTCCCTTTGAATAGGAAGGGGTTGAACCTGCCCCGGGTGGCAATGCCGGGGGTACTGCTGTAAAAGAAATTATTAACCAGCTGGCCATCCATATAGATCTTGCTTTCGGTGGCAGTACCGCCCCTCACAAATAAGCCCTCGCTTTCACCCACCTGCTGGGTACCCGGCAGGGTCTTAAAGGCACTGGTAACATCCCCATTGGCACTGGGGGTGGTTACAATATCGAGCGGATTGAGCACGGCAGCCTTGTTCTTATCAGAAGCCTCGAAGGCCCCTGCCGATATCACTACCGCCTTGAGTTCGGTAACCAGTTCCTTCATGGAAATATTCAGCTGAATCGCTGTTCCGGCCAAATTGATCTTTTGCTGAAAAGAAGCATACCCGATAATGGTGGCTTCCAGTACCTGGGCTCCTTTTTCGGAGCTATTAAAGGAAAATGAGCCCAGAGAATCGGTGGTGGCCCCATCATAACTGTTCAAAATACTTATACTTGCTCCGGCCAAGGGCTTGTTCCTGGTATCGGTTACCCGGCCACTGATCTTCACCTGGCCAGAGGCCGAAAACATGAAACCGGAAAGCATAAAAATCATAAAAAATTTCATCCCTGTAAATTTTTCACAAACATAAAGTAGTTTATATTATAAACCAAATGTAGCTAAATGAAAATATTTTTTTACACGGAGATGCCAGCTAAAATAAAGCGTTCAAAATGTACGTAATAGACTGATTATTAATTATTTAACACCTATCTAAGAACTGCCATCTATACCAATACATAGATCCAAAACTTATCAACATTGGGCAAAATTTATTTTTTTATGTGGGGGCAAATTGTAATTTAGCAACAGAATTTAATGGGTTAGTAAGTACAAAGGGTCAACAGAAATGTTGACCCTTTTACTTTTAAAACCTTTCTAAATTTTCTCCTCTTTCAACCGCTTCGTCCTTTTTTTTCTACATCATTTTTTAGTTTCACCGGGTTAAATGAATTGATGTTCTCTGAAACAATATCCAGTTTTTTGATTTCTTCATCTACCATTTAGATTTTACATTTACGGAATGAGTAAGACCAAATCAGCTTTTTTTTGTCAGCAGTGCGGATACGAATCCATGAAGTGGGTGGGTAAATGTCCGAATTGTAATAACTGGAACAGTTTTGTAGAGGAGGTCATCGTAAAAGGAACGGATAAAAAAGAAAATGACGAATGGTCAAATTACGATCAAAGCAATTTATCAAATGGTCCTCGGGGTAAAACAATTCCCATTCAGGAGGTTAGCAGTGCTGAAGAAAAAAGGATCCTTACGGCTGATGCCGAATTAAATCGTGTGTTGGGTGGCGGCATTGTTTTAGGAAGCATCGTGTTAGTTGCAGGTGAACCCGGCATCGGTAAATCAACTTTGTTCTTACAGATCGGTTTACAACTCGGCGATATCAAAGTACTTTATATCAGTGGGGAAGAAAGTGAACAACAAATTAAAATGCGTGCCGATCGGATCGGGATCAACAGCGATCAGTTTTATTTACTCACTGAATCGAATACCCAAACCATCTTTCAGGAAATAAAAAAACTGAAACCGCAACTGGTGATCGTTGACTCTATTCAAACCCTGCAATCGCCGTTTGTGGAAAGCGGCCCCGGCAGCGTAAGCCAGATCAGGACTACCGCTGCTGAACTTCAGCGCTTTGCCAAAGAAACCAATACACCGGTGTTCCTGATCGGGCATATCACCAAGGATGGTAGTATTGCCGGACCCAAGATCCTGGAACATATGGTGGATACCGTACTGCAATTTGAAGGCGACCGCAACTATGCCTACCGAATTTTAAGAACCCTGAAAAATCGTTTTGGTTCCAATGCCGAACTGGGGATTTATGAAATGACGGGAACGGGTATGCGCACTGTCAGTAATCCTTCAGAACTACTCATTACGCAAAAAGAAGAACAACTCAGCGGTATTGCCATTGCGGCAACCATTGAAGGACTTCGTCCATTACTGATAGAAGGACAAGCACTCGTTACACAAAGTGTATATGGCACCCCGCAACGAACGGTTAGCGGATTCGACCTGCGCAGGTTGCAACTCTTATTGGCGGTTCTGGAAAAAAGAGGCGGCTTCCATTTTGGTGTGAAAGATGTTTTTGTGAACATTGCCGGTGGTTTAAAAATTGAAGACCCTTCGATCGACCTCGCGATCGTGAGTGCCCTGCTCAGCAGTTATGAAGATGTGCCCATCAACCAGCATTATTGTTTTGCCGGAGAAGTTGGGCTCAGTGGTGAGATCAGGGCAGTGAACCGAATTGAACAACGCATCGCTGAAGCAGAAAAACTTGGTTTCGAAAAAATCATCCTCAGTAAATACAATGCCAAATCATTACAAAAATTGAAGTTCAATATTGAGGTAGTACCGCTTGCTAAAGTAGAAGAACTTTACCAGTACCTTTTTTAAAAACTAAACGTTTATTACCGGTTACCCCAACAATGATTGCCTAATTTTATTCGGCAACATCAACCCCGGATCCGTGACCCGTTTAAAAAGCATCCTCAACGATACCCTGCACCTGTTTTATCCGCATCTATGCAAAGGCTGTGGCACCGACCTGCTAGCTGTTTCCGATCATATATGCCTTTCCTGCCTGCTTGAGCTTCCATCCACCGGATTTGCCCCCCTGCCCAATAACCCGGTTGAAAAATATTTCTGGGGTAGAATCCCAATAAAGGCCGCCCACAGTGAATTCTATTTCTCAAAAGGCACCCTGATCCAGCAACTGATCCACCAGCTGAAATATAAAGGCGATATCCCAGTAGGCCGATTCCTGGGCTCCATCATGGGCAATAGCCTGAAGCAAAGCGAACGGTTCAATACGATAAATGCCATAATCCCCTTACCCCTGTTCGCCGATAGGGAACGAAAGCGCGGATATAACCAATCGGCCATACTGGCTGAGGGTATTTCCCAGCAAATGCAGGTTCCTGTGATCACGGGCAATGTGATACGGCAGCATGCCACCGAAACCCAAACCCGCAAACACCGGAATGAACGCTGGGAAAATGTGCACCAGAGTTTTCAGGTAAAATTTCCGGATCAACTGAAAAATCAACAGCTTTTGTTGGTAGATGATGTGGTAACCACCGGCGCCACACTGGAAGCCTGCGCTCAAACCATCATCAGTACTTGTGCTGCCAACATCAGCATTGCCGTACTGGCACATGCCGGCAAATAGTTTGCGGTTTGTGGTTAAGAGATTAAATTTGGCTCATGAAGAAATTCGCATCCTTTTATTGCTTACTCAGCCTCATGGGATGCCTGCTATTCTCTGCCTGCAAAAAAGATAGTTTTATCAGATCGGCTGATGCCATGATCACGATTACTGCCGATTCGCTCAAATACGATACGGTGTTCACCAGTACCGGTTCGGTTACCAAGGTCTTTAAGATCATCAACGACAACAATCAAAAACTCAGGCTCAGTAAAATAAAACTGATGGGCGGAACCCCTTCTGCCTTTAAAATAAATGTAGATGGCGTGCCCGGTACCGAATGGAATGATCTTGATCTGGCAGCCAATGATAGTATATATGTATTTGTTTCGGTTACCATTAACCCTAATGCCAGTAATCTGCCCTTTATTGTGTCAGACAGCATACTCATTAATTACAATGGGAATACCCGCTATGTGCAATTAGAAGCGTATGGCCAAAATGCCAATTTTTTGCGCAACCGGGTCATTACCGGAAATCAGGTATGGACCAATACCCTGCCCTATGTGATACTGGGAAGCTTAATCATTGATAGTACCGCTACCTTAACCATCAACTCCGGCTGTAAAATATATTCGCATGCCACGGCCCCCTTTATCGTAAACGGAACCTTGCTCATCAATGGCAATAAAAATAATCCGGTATTATTTTCGGGCGATCGATTAGATCCTGCGTATAAAGACCTTCCGGCAGGATGGCCCGGGATCTATTTCCGGAGCAGCAGCAAGAACAATGTATTAACCTATGCGGTGATCAAAAATGCCAACCAGGCCATCGTAGTTGAAAAACCCGCTTCCAATGCCAACCCCAAACTGATCATGCATCAGTGCATCATTGACAATGCTTATGATGCCGGTATACTTTGCATGAACAGTAGCATGCAGGCCGATAACAGTCTCATCAGCAACTGCGGCACCAATATCTCATTTAGTTACGGTGGCGATTACACGCTAACTCACTGCACAGTAGCAGCATATTCCACGGCCGTTCTATTTCACAAAAACCCGGTGCTCAATATCAACAATTTTACCAGTGTGGGTAGCACCATACTCACCGCTCCCATCAATGCCTTGTTCCGCAACTGCATCTTCTGGGGCGACGCCGGATTTGTTAACGACGAGATCACGGTTGCCCGCCAGGGAAGTAACAGCTTTACCGTTGTGTTTGATAAGAACCTGTACCGCGCGTCCATCGATCCCGGCAACAGTACCCTTTCGGGAAATATAAAAAATATTGAACCGGCATTCGACAGCATTGATGTAGATAAACGGATCTTCAATTTCAGGATCACTAAAAATACGCTGGCGCCCGGAATAAATAAAGGAAGCATCACCGGATTTTTAAAAGACCTCGACGACCAGAACCGGAACAATGGGTTACCCGACCTTGGCTGCTATGAGAAACAATGACCGCTCATCATTTGGGGTTAAAGTCTTGCCATAAATCAGTTAATTTCATAACAGCTTCTTCGGTTCATAGAACAATTAACAGACAGAAACGTTATTCATAAAAACAATTACCATGCTTAAAGTTTTAACCGCTGCTGCTATACTATTATGTATGGCATCAACCACTCAACCTACTATTATGACAAATTCCAATACCGAAAACATTGCGAAATCGATCTACGATTTTAAAGTAGAGGCCCTTGATGGCAGCAGCATCAACTTCGCCAGCTTTAAAGGAAAAAAAATACTGATCGTTAATACCGCCAGTGAATGTGGTTTTACCCCACAGTATGAAGGCCTTCAAAAATTATACATCCAACAGCAAGGCAAACTTGTAATTGTTGGATTCCCGGCCAATAATTTTGGCGCACAGGAACCCGGCACCAATAGCGAGATCAAATCTTTCTGCACAAAAAATTATGGCGTTAGCTTTCCCATGGCCGCCAAAGTATCGGTAAAGGGAGATGATATGGCCCCCATCTATCAATGGCTTTGTCATAAAAGCGAGAATGGCGTGCTGGATGCCGATATCAAATGGAATTTTGGTAAATTCCTGTTAGACGAAAACGGGAAACTGATCCAATATTTCCCCAGCAATATTACCCCCATGAGCCAGGAATTGTTGAGCAAATTATAATCCGGCAGTTGCATGTGCTGAACCAATCGCTATTAATTTATATTTGCACGTGCAATTCAAAGAGGTTATAGGTCAGCAACACTGTAAAACGCAGTTGGTACAGTTGGTTCAACAGAATCGGCTCGGCCATGCCCTTTTATTCCTGGGCAAGGAAGGCAGTGGAGCACTTTCCATGGCCATGGCTTTTTCTCAATACCTCGTATGCGAAAAACTGAATGGGAAAAATTCAGGCAATGCTGCCATTGCCGATCCCGGTCCTTCTTTATTTGGCGAACCCGAACCGCCAGCTCCTCCCACTGAAGAGGCCACTATATTTCAAACCGATTCCTGTGGTGTTTGTCCGGCCTGTACCAAGGCCAATCAAATGATCCATCCCGATATCCATTATTCCTATCCGGTGATCAGCCGGAAGGCGAATGACAAACCCGTCAGCACCGATTTCATTAAAGAATGGAGAAGTTTTTTTTCGGATACCCCTTACGGTAATGTGTACGACTGGCTGCAATATATTGAAGCAGAAAATAAGCAGGGCAATATCACGGCGCAGGAATGTAACGACATCATCCGTAAGCTGAACCTGAAGAGTTTTGAAAGCGAATACAAGATTTTGATCATGTGGATGCCCCAGTTCTTGGGAAAGGAAGGAAATAAATTATTAAAGTTATTTGAGGAACCACCACCCAATACCTTGTTTATCCTGGTAGCCGAAAATGACGACCAGATACTACCCACCATTTTATCGCGCACACAACTGATCAAGATCCCGGCACTCAGCAACCTGGATGTAGAGGCTGCATTGGAATTACAAGATGGCGTATCCATGGTGAAGGCGCAGCAGATCGCTGCCCTCAGTGAAGGAAATTACCATGAGGCCCTTCAATTGATACAAATTGCTGAAGACGATTGGCAGGGAATACTGCGCGACTGGCTGAATGCGATCTTGAAAACCGGACCGGTAGCCCAGATCAAATGGATCGATGAAGCCGCTAAACTGGGTCGGGAAAAACAAAAACAGTTCCTTAAATATTTCATCCATTTATTGGAACAATCGATAAAACTGAGGGTAATGGAAAGCAATACACCCCTGCAGGCGAACAATCCCGAAACCGATTTTGCCCTCAGGCTCAATAAATTATGCTCCCTGAGCCAGATGGAGGCCATTATCAATGAATTAGATAAATCCAGCTACTATATTGAGCGCAATGCCAATGCCAAAATGCTGTTTCATGCGCTTTCCATCAGGATATATCATATTATTAGTAACAATTCGTTAATTTTGGTGAATTGAGGTGAAGGAGCAGGGGAAAAGGTTTTACGAAGTAAGATTATCTGGTAATCAACATATAATCAAATGGAAGGAAGCAGTGTTGTCCGGAACTGACCGGAACCTGATCCAATAAGTTGCAAATTCAACAGTTGGATCAATAATATCAATAACCCAATTACTGCAAATAGTATTCTGCCATTTACGAGTAACCCACGCCTAGCCCCCCCCTTATTTTTTAATTATCATTCAATCTTAATTACCATACAATGGGATGTGGAAGCGGAGCTTGCGGAACGTCTAAGGATGGTTCACCGGGTGGTTGTCAGAGCCATGGCAGTTGTGCCAGCGGCAGTTGCAACCGCATGAATGTACACGATTGGTTAGCCAACCTGCCATTCAGTGATCCGGAAAGCAATTGCCGGGTGATTGAAGTGAGCTTTAATAATGGCAGTCGCAAAGATTTTTTCAGAAATATTACCCTGCAACATTTTGAAAAAGGTGATATGATCGCCGTAGAAGGCGTGAGTGGTTTTGATGTGGGCATGGTGAATATCACCGGAGAACTGGTGCGCCTGCAGTTGAAAAAACATAAAACAGACGAAAAAAGTCCGGATATAAAAAAAGTGCTCCGCCGAGCCAGTGAAACCGATCTGGCTAAAATGAAAGAGACAAAGGCCAGGGAAGCACATGTGTTGATCAGGAGCAGGGCCATGGCCCGTCAATTGAAACTGGAGCTGAAAATGGCGGAAGTGGAAATTCAGGCCGATGGAAGAAAAGCTACTTTTTTTTATATCGCTGATGACCGGGTAGATTTCAGGGAACTGATCAAGTTATATGCCGGAGAATTTAAAGTGAAAGTAGAAATGCGTCAGATCGGTGCCCGTCAGGAAGCCGGTAAAGTAGGTGGTATTGGCAGTTGTGGAAGAGAATTGTGTTGCAGCAGCTGGCTCACCGATTTTAAAAGTGTTAACACCAATGCAGCCAGATACCAGAACCTCAGCATCAATCAAACAAAATTAAGTGGCCAGTGCGGCAGGCTTAAATGCTGTTTGAATTATGAGCTCGATACTTATATGGATGCCCTGCAATATTTTCCCGATGATGCAGATATGATTGAAGTAGCCAGAAGCAGGGCCTTCCTCGTGAAAAAAGATATTTTCAGGAACCTGATGTGGTATACTTTACCCGACAGCAACAAACAATATCCGCTCACCATTGAACGGGTTAAAAAAATTAAAGAACTGAATCGTCAGGGTATCAAACCCGAAGAACTGGAACCAGCAGAAGTGATCACCGGTAAACCAAAAGAGATCGAGCCGGTATATGCCGATGTGGTAGGACAGATCAGTTTGAAAAGTCTGGAAAAAACCAGCCGCAAAAGAAGGGATCAGGAAAGAAATCAGAATCCGGGACGCAGACCACAGGATAACCGCCAGGGACAAAATCGAAATGAACCCCGTGCGCAGGGCGCTCAACAATCGGGCGGAGGAAGACCTCAGAACAGGAGTGCTCAGGGAGGCCAGCAACAACGGCCAAACCAACCGGGCAACAGGCAACAACGGCCTAATCCTAACCGCGGAGGCCAGCCACCACGTCCTAATCAGCAACCGAATAACAAGGATGCTGATAAAAAATAACGAAGCTTTATCATTAACGTCAGGTTTTTAAGCCTGACGTTTTTACTTTTGCAATACAAATCAACCCATGTCGATATCGGTTCATCAACTCAGCAAAAACTACGGAACACAAAAAGCCATTGATGCCATCAGTTTTACGGTACCCCAGGGTGAGATCGTTGGATTCCTTGGACCCAATGGTGCCGGAAAATCAACCACCTTCAAGATCCTTACCGGTTACTTAAATGCTGATCAGGGCGAGGCCTCAGTATGCGGTATTCCGGTTCATGAAAATAATATAGCCACCAAAAAGAAGATCGGATACTTACCCGAAGCCAATCCCTTATACCATGATATGTATGTACGGGAATTCCTGAGTTTTACCGCGCATGTGCACGGTGTAGCCGACACAGCCGCACAAGTGGAAAAAGTAATTGACACGGTTCAGCTGGGCAGGGAAGCGCATAAAAAAATCGGACAACTGAGCAAGGGATATAAACAACGGGTAGGGCTAGCCGCTGCGCTGGTGCATAACCCCGAAGTATTGATACTGGATGAACCCACTTCCGGACTCGATCCTAACCAGATCGTTGAGATCCGGGAGTTGATCAAACAATTGGGTCAACATAAAACCATTCTGTTCTCTTCGCATATCTTACAGGAAGTAGCCGCCATTTGCGAGCGGGTGATCATCATCAGTAAAGGAAAGATCGTAGCCGACGACACGGTACAGAATCTTCAAAAAAATAAAGCTGGAAAACCTGTGCTGACGGTACATTTCAAAGAAAATATACCCGAGCATATTTTGAGTAATATTCCCCAGGTAAGTTCAGCCATGGTACAGGAAAACGGATCCTGGAAACTGGCCGTCACCGACGCAGAAGCGGTTAGAAAACAATTAATGGAATTGAGTTTGCAAAACAATTGGAACATTGTTTCTTTGCAAAGCGAAAACAATAGTCTGGAAGAAGTGTTCCGGAATTTAACCCAATAACCAAGCCTAAATCTTATCATCTTAAATAAAAACAAATGAGTTACATCGCCTCCATCCATGCCCGCCAGATCTTAGACAGCCGCGGAAATCCAACCATCGAAGTAGATATCCTTACAGAAAATGAACATCTGGGAAGGGCTGCTGTACCCAGTGGTGCCAGTACCGGAATTCATGAAGCAGTAGAACTTCGTGATGGCAACAAGAAAATATATGGAGGCAAGGGTGTATTAAAGGCTGTAAAAAATGTGAACCAGATCATCTCCGAACATTTATTGGGTTGGGATGTAGCCGATCAAACCGGAATTGATGCTATGATGATCGCACTCGACGGAACCGCCAATAAAGGAAAACTGGGCGCCAATGCGATCCTGGCCGTAAGTATGGCTGTTGCCAAAGCGGCTGCACTGGAAGCCAATCTTCCCCTGTACCGTTATATTGGTGGTACCAATGCTAAAATTCTTCCGATTCCCATGATGAATATCCTGAATGGTGGTGCGCATGCTGATAATAAAATTGATTTCCAGGAATTCATGGTAATGCCTATTGGTGCTACTTCATTCAGTGAAGGTTTGCGCTGGGGTGTGGATATTTTCCACGCGTTGAAAACCGTGCTGAAGAAAAAAGGATTCAGCACCAATGTGGGTGATGAAGGTGGATTTGCTCCCAATATCCAAAGTAATGAGGAAGCCATTGAAACCGTTCTCACTGCGATCCAGGCTGCAGGTTATAAAACAGGAAGCCAGATCATGATCGCCATGGATGCGGCCAATAGTGAGCTTTGGAATGCCAAAGAGAAAAAATACATCTTCCATAAAAGTGATGGTAAGAAAATGACCAGTGAACAACTGGTGAAATATTGGGAAAGCTGGGTAAAGAAATACCCGATCTGCTCAATTGAAGATGGTATGGCTGAGGATGACTGGAAAGGTTGGAAAATGCTCACCGAAGCCGTTGGCAAAAAATGCCAGCTGGTAGGAGATGATCTTTTTGTGACCAATGTTGAGCGTTTGGAAAGAGGCGTTACCGAAGGAATCGCCAATGCGCTGCTGGTTAAAGTGAACCAGATCGGCACCATTACCGAAACCATCAATGCGGTAAGCATGGCCCAGCAGAATGGCTTTAATACCATCATGAGCCATCGTAGCGGGGAAACAGAAGACAATACCATTGCCGACCTGGCGGTTGCCCTTAATTGTGGTCAGATCAAAACTGGATCTGCTTCACGGTCGGACAGGATGGCCAAATACAACCAGTTGATCCGTGTGGAAGAAATATTGGGCGATTCTGCCATATATCCAAAAGGAAGGATTAAATTTGGTAAGTAAGCTAGGCATGAATTAGTACAAAAACATGAAGATTTTATCACATATACCAGGCTGGGTCAGGAACAAATATTTCCTCACGGCAAGCTTCTTTATTGTGTGGATGATCTTCTTTGATATGCGAGATATTGCTTCTGATTATGGCCGCCGGGAAAAATTGAAAGATCTGCAGAAAACCGAGCGAAGTTTGACCCAGAAAATCGTTGAAACCCGCAAGGAGCTTGACTTACTGAAGACCAATGCCCAGACCATCGAAAAATACGCCAGGGAAAAATATATGATGAAAAAAGATAATGAAGAAATTTTCATTATGCCTCCTGCAGAAAAGAGCAATTAATTTAACTTAAATACAATATTCCTACGCAACAGCCGTTTTAATAAGCGGATACGGATATTTAATTTTTAAGAAGCAATTTACTTACCTATGCACAATTTTACTCCGGAAGATCTTTTGCGCTTTATGTACAAGGAAACTTCCTCCACCCAAACAGCTCAGATACTGGCTGCTTTGGAATCTGATTGGAGTTTGCGCGAAAAGTTGGAAGTTATCAGTTCAGCACAAAAGCGACTGAAAAAACTTAGCCTTTCACCTAGTAAGCGTACACTCGAAAACATTATGAATTACGCTGAAAAAGGAATCGCGGAACTTTCGCCACAATTCTAATTCGTTGTTTAATTCATGTAAATTAGTCCCGCCTAACAGCGGGATTTTTTATGACCAAAAATGAGCGGTACCGATTCCTGATCAATTATTTTCTGGAGCATGCGCCCAATGCAGAAACTGAACTGTTGTACGACAGCGTTTATGAGCTACTGGTAGCCGTAATATTATCTGCCCAGTGTACAGATAAGCGGGTAAACCTTACCACCCCAGCCCTCTTCCATAAATATCCCAACATCATATCGCTAAGCCAGGCTGATTTTGATAGCCTGTTCGCGTTGATCAAAAGCATTTCTTATCCCAATAATAAAACCAAACACCTGATCGGCATGGCCAATATGGTCATTGAAAAATTCAATGGAGTAATACCCATGACGGTGGATGAGCTTGTACAATTACCCGGTGTAGGAAGAAAAACGGCCAATGTGATCACTTCGGTCATCGACCAACAACCCAATATGGCGGTGGATACCCATGTTTTCAGGGTAAGTACTCGTATTGGTTTAATTACCCATGCAAGCACTCCCCTGGCTGCCGAAAAACAACTGATCAAAAATATACCACCCGCCTATGTATACCGTGCGCACCACTGGCTTATTTTGCACGGAAGGTATACTTGTACCGCCAGGAATCCGAAATGTACAACTTGCGAATTGTCAAGTATTTGCAAATTTGTAAACAAAATCATTAAAGTTTAAATATAATTGAGGAATTATCGTTTTATTTGTAGTCTATTAGGATTGTTCTGGTACCCAATCAATTATCAATTTATTAAAGGTTTTTTTTCTATGAAAAAAATAACAGCCGTTCTTTGCGCAATAGTTTTTTTAAGTGCGATTGTACAAAAAGCTTCGGCGCAATTTTATTTTTATAATAACAAGTATTACGATAACCCCCTGCAAATTGAGTTGGGTGCATCGGTGGGTGCCATGAACTGTTTTACAGATATCGGAGGACGCAAGGGTATTGGTAAGAAATTTGTGAAAGATCTGAACATGGGTAAAACACAACCTGCCGGAAGTATCTATCTCTCTGCCAATTATAAATATGCCATCTCCTTACGTGCAGAAGCTAGCTTTGGAAAAGTTACCGCCACTGATGCCGTATTAAAAAGTGTAGCGGCCAGTACTTATGGCCGTTACGAACGTAACCTGAGTTTCCGGTCAACCATCTCAGAATTCATGTTGGCTGCAGAGATCCATCCGCTGTATATTTTCAATCACTATGATGAGGACAAATATCCTCCGCTCATTTCTCCCTATATTCTGGCAGGCGTTGGATTCTTTCATTTTAACCCACAGGCTAAATTGCAAGACCGCTGGGTAGATCTTCAGCCGTTGAGTACCGAGGGACAAGGATTTCAGGAATATCCCGGCACCAGCCAGTATAAACTGAGTCAGATGAGTATTCCCGTGGGAGCAGGTGTTCGTTATGAATTATCACCCACACTGAACCTTCGGGCTGAACTTGTTTATCGAATTCTGAGTACCGATTATTTGGATGATGTTAGCGGAAATTATATAGATCCTACATTGTATCCCAATTATTTTACGGGCGGAAAATTAAATGATGCCTATCTGCTGAATGATCGTCAATACGAACTGGATCCAACACATATCACCCATGCAGGCGACCAGCGGGGTAATCCAAAAAATAATGATTCCTATTTCACCTTCAATGTGAAGATTGGATATATTTTTGGAAGAGAGAATATCAAACGTTAACAACTGAATTAAAATATATTAGAAACCCCTTCCAACAAGAAGGGGTTTTTTCATACAAGCATTTTATGGCAAAAAAATATCCGCTGGGTTACAGCGGATAGGTTATTATAAACTTTTAGGTCGATCTGATTATCCGATCATCTTCTTCACTTCCGCGATCAGTTCACCCTTGGTGATGGGAATACCCATGATCTTGTTGTATCCTTTTGCATCTACAAAATAAGCATCCCGGATGATCTTGATCAATTGTCCGTTGTTGATCTCGGGGATCAGCACCTGATCGAAATTAGCAATGATATCACCCAGATTCTTAGGGAATGGTCTGATATAACGGAGATGGGCATGCGAAACAGCCAGTCCTTCTTTCTGCAGATCTACACAGGCACTCTTGATGGCACCATAGGTACTTCCCCATCCCAGCACCAGCACTTTTCCTTTTTCGGGTCCGCTATCCAGTTGCTGATCGGGAATATGATTAGCGATCATATCTACCTTGGCTTGTCTGATCTTCACCATTACCTGGTGGTTATCGGTATCATAACTGATATTACCGGTAAGGTCTTGTTTTTCTAATCCACCCACACGATGCTCCAATCCAACCGTACCCGGAATGGCCCATGGCCTTACCAGTTTCTCATCTCTTTTATAAGGCAGGAATTTACCGTTGGCATCTTTCAAGTTGGCATCATCTGCAGAGGCAAACGATGTTTTAATTTCGGGAAGGTCGGCAGCTGCCGGGAATTTCCAGGGTTCAGCACCATTGGCAATATATCCGTCGCTCAGGAACAACACCGGTGTCATATGCTGTACAGCAATACGGGTGGCTTCATATACCGACTCGAAACAATCGCTGGGGGTTGAGGCCGAAACGATGGGCATCGGACATTCCCCATTTCTTCCATAGTATGCCTGCATCAGATCACTCTGTTCCGTTTTGGTTGGCAGTCCGGTAGACGGACCTCCTCTTTGTATATTGATGATCACCAATGGAATTTCAAGCATTACTGCCAATCCCATGGCTTCTCCTTTCAAAGCGATACCCGGTCCGCTGCTGGTGGTAACACCCAGGTTACCGCCATAACTGGCACCAATAGCCGAAGCAATGGCAGCGATCTCATCTTCCGCCTGAAAGGTTTTAATACCA
>CAIRHQ010000040.1 GCA_903878475.1 uncultured Bacteroidota bacterium
AGGTCATAAGGCCTGGTGGCTTGTACCTGCTGCAAATAAGGGATGGAGAAATAATCCAGTTCAACACCGCTAATCCCCCGGAATGAAAAATTATCGAGTACTACTCCACTGTCGGCTTCAAAGGCTGCACCATATAAGGGTATACTGGATGAGTTAATGCTTAATTTTAATTCCTTGGCATGCAAGGGAAGATCAAGTTTGTTCACAGCAGCACTGGCTTGTATCGGGTACACAGTACCGTTAGCTACGATCTCCCCGCTGGCATTGCCGCCGGCTACAGGTGCCCCGAATAATATAGAGGCATTATCAAAATTATCCAGCCGCGGCTGATTCACTGCCCGATACGTAACCAGGCTATTGCCCCCCGAAAAATAACTATGCCCCGAAATAAATAAGTTTCCAGAAGCTTTATTATCAGATTTGTAATTGACCTCATTCCAATTCGGAGAAAATGAATGCACAACCGTTTGCCGGAAACCAGCAACAATGGAAGTAACCGGAACAAATCCTACGCCCGAACCACCAAAGGCCTCTTGCAACATTCTGCGCAGGTCTTGTGTAACCAGATCGCCTTCAACCATAGAATCACCAAAATATCCGATCCGGATCTTTTTTCTTTTCTTTTTCTTCAGTTCCTGAATATGTGAAAAAAATTGAGCCAGTGCTGTGGGCTGATTGGCACTATTCACCAAACCGGAATAGTTGGTATAATCCCGCTGGTCAACAGTTCCATTGGAGGTTTGTACTCCGCCATGGTTGCCATTCTGATGCACATAGGCAGCTCCTTTGGAGGTATCTTTAACCACATCCGACAAAATATCAACCGGTTTGAAATTATCGCCTGCCAGTCCGGGTTTCCAGGAGAATAAAAAAGTGGCGGCCAGTAACAGGATCAGAAAAAAAATATTGAAAAGGAGTACGGTACGTTTGTAATTCATGATAAACAAAAATCGAAATTAATATTAAGGTTGGTCGTATTGATAGAGTTTATATTTTTTAATGATGCTGGTGATCCGGCTGATCCAAACGCCTTTCGCACCGGCATAACTTGAATGATTCATGGCCGTTAACCATTTACTATAATTTTTATTCCCCTTAAGTTTCTGATAAAATGATTTTCTTGATACGATACCACAAAAATCACGAAAAGAAGCTTCGGCACTATCGTATTGTTTATAGGCCGACCTTCTTTTTTTCAATGCGTTGCGCCCCGTTACGCCAAAATAATTATTGAGTTGTTTACAATTCTTGCTGGTACCACTACCCGATTCAAGGGTAGACACACCTAGAATGATTGACACCGGAATCCCAAATTCAATCGATAGTGATTTGGATAAGGGTAAGAACCGGTCAATATATCGGTTTACAACGGCTTGTCCAAGACAGGTACTGCTTAACCATAAGGCCGCAATGAAAAATATCAATTTACTTTTGTGTATCATACCAGTATTGATGAAATCCGATGTTAATATACGAATTTTAACCGCTTTGATTAGGTCAAGATCGATTTAATAGCCTCTCCCTTCAGCATAGATTCTTCATACTCCCTTTCCGCATCACTATTAAATGTAATACCACCGCCTGTTTGATATGACAGGTACTTGCTATGGGCATTGTAGAACAAGGACCTGATCACCACGTTAAAATCAAAATCTATACCCGCATTTTCCGTAGAAGACGGTTTCAGGTAGCCAATGGCCCCGGAAAATAATCCCCGTTTAGTTCTTTCATATTCCTCGATCAATTCCATCACCCTTTTTTTAGGGGCTCCTGTCATTGACCCCATTGGAAATGTAGCCTTTATACATTCCAACCAATGCGTATCGATCGGCAGTTTGCCACTTACCGTACTGATCATCTGGTGTACCTGAGGAAAACTGTATAAACCAAACAATTCATCCACCTTTACCGTTCCCGGTGTACAGATCTTGCTCAGGTCATTCCGCACAAGGTCAACGATCATCACATTTTCAGATCGCTCTTTTATGCTTTGCAATAAGTTTTGTTTCAGCTGTTCATCATGTGCAGGATCAACAAGATCTCTTTTTGCCGTACCCTTGATTGGTTGAGAGATCAATTGATCACCGGATTTTTTCAGATATCGTTCCGGACTGGCACATAAACAATATCGCTCTCCAAGTTTATAGAATGCAGAAAAAGGATTCGGAGAAATTTCACTGAGCCGATGAAAAGTATATAATGGATCGATGACAGCTTCTTCTGCAAAAAATTCCTGGCAAAAATTCAACTCATAACAATCGCCTCGTAAAATATGGCCTCTGATCTGTTCAATGGTTTTCAGATAATCCTTTTTCGAAAATCTTTGTTGTACCTGCACACACGTGTTTGCAGATTTTTCAATGAACCGTGAGCAGGAAAGGATCGATTCATAAATTTCATTTTCGTTTCCGGCACTAAAAATTTGGATGGAGGTTTTATCCAGTTGCAAAATGATCTCAGGGATAAAAAAATGCAGGTCACTGAAGCCAACACGGTCCTCATGAACAGATTGCAGGTTTTCCGTTTCGTTCTTGAGATCATATCCGAAATGACCAAACATCCAGGCATTGGGGTGTTCATCATGAAAAGCTTGAAGGCCTTCAAAAGCTTGTCCGGCCTGCCTTTCAATATTTTTTTTTGAACCTGCTGCAACCAGGCATTGAAATGACGGGTCAGCAGACTGGTATTCCCGGTCATCCAGAAAACAAAAAATGTTGAACCGGTTAACCCAATTCAACATCTTCAACCTGAAGTCAGTAAAATTATTTACAGGAAATGAAATAGCTTTTTTCAATAATGCAGTTTTTCCTACTTCCAAATACCACGAGTCAATTAAAAATCATCTTCTTCGTCATCAAAACCATCGCTATCCAGATCGTCAAAACCCAGATCTTTAAAGTCATCCTCTACTTTAAATTCATCATCCTCAGCTTTACTTGGTTTTTTGCCGACAGTTTTTTTCCCTTTTGATTTGGGAACATCAAATTCATCAAAATCAGGATCCCACTCTTCCTCCTCCTCTACTTTTTCCCAATCATCTTCAACATCAACATCATCTTCCTCTTCATCATCGGATTTCTTTTTGGAGCTGGGTTTACCTTTTTTAGCAGGTGTGGTTTCAGCATCATCATCAATCAAATCATCATCCTCATCTTCTTCCTTTTTGGATTTAGACGCTGCTTTTTTTGCCACCCCTGTGGCGGGAGCTGCACTCACTTTAGAAACTGTCTTTTTTGTGTTCTCAGATTTAGAAGCCATAGTTCAAACAGGATTAGTTCTGTAAAATTTCCACGAGTTTTTCAAATAGCCAAAAAAAAATGAATATTTTTTATTTTTTTTATGCTACTACGATCTGGTCGCGGCCGGGACCATTACTGATATATTTAACCGGCACTTTCAAATACCCATTCAGATATTCAATATAATTTTTCATTTGTACTGGAAGGTCGGCATAATTTCCAATGGAACTGATATCTTGTTTCCAGCCATCAAAACTCTTATATAACGGCTCAATTTGTACCTTATTCATCTGAAAGGGCACATATGATTTTTCTTCCCCGTTTATTTTATATCCATTACAAACTTTAAGGGTATCCAGGTTATCCAGAATATCGGACTTTGTCATGATGATCTGGGTTACTCCATTGATCATACAGGCAAATTGTAAGGCAACGCCATCGATCCATCCGCAGCGACGCGGTCTTCCAGTTGTACTTCCAAATTCATTCCCTGTTTTCCTGATCAGTTCCCCGGTTTCATCCAGCAATTCGGTAGGGAATGGTCCGCTACCAACCCTTGTACAATAGGCCTTCGACACACCAAACACTTCTTTTATCTTTTGTGGCGCAACGCCTAAACCTGTACAGACACCAGCCGAAATCGTATTGCTGCTTGTTACAAATGGAAATGTTCCAAAATCCACATCCAGCATACTTCCCTGTGCACCCTCGGCCAGTATCCGGTTACCCTTGCTGATCTTATCATTGATGAAATATTCGCCATTCACGATCTTAAAATCTCTCATAAAATCAATGGCGTCAAAAAATTCTTCTTCCCATGCACTTATATCTTCCTGAAAATTAAAACTATCCAGTAATTTCTGGTGTTTCAATCGCAACTTAATGTATTCGGTGGTAAAACTTTTATCCAGCAGATTTCCTACACGCAAACCATTCCTGCCGGTTTTATCCATATACGCTGGCCCAATTCCTTTTAATGTACTGCCTATTTTTTCGATCCCCTTTGATAATTCACTGGCTTTGTCAATTGCCCGGTGTGTGGGAAGGATAAGGTGCGCCCGTTCGCTGATATACAAGTTCTTCTTATAATCAATGCCCATGGCTTCCACATTTCCGCATTCTCTTTTCAATGTTACCGGATCAAGCACCACTCCATTCCCGATCAGATTAGTTTTCCCTTCATGAAAAATTCCGCTGGGAATTTGATGCAGCACAATTTTTTTTCCATCTACATACAAAGTATGACCGGCATTTGGACCTCCCTGAAATCGAGCAATCACATCATAATTGCTTGCGAAATAGTCAACTATTTTTCCCTTTCCTTCATCACCCCATTGGAGTCCGAGTATTACGTCTACCATGTAGCATTGTGGTTTTAAAAAATTAAAATTATGCTTTCACATTTATACCTGGCCGTAAAAATAAATTGAAATACATCAACCACCTAAAATGATATCGGGTAATTTAAAAATTGATAGAAAAGATAACATCAGTAAATCCCGGGATCCCGGAATATTGAGTGCTTAAGCCACTTTCAGCAAACTGAGCTTGCTGCTGCTGAATTTTCGTTGGGCGTACTCCAGGGTAACTTCAAATATTTTTACTTTCTGGGAAGGTAATTCATACATAGCGTCGGTTAGTATGCTTTCACAGATACTACGAAGTCCGCGTGCCCCCAGCTTGTATTCCATTGCTTTTTCAACCATGAAATCATACACGGCGGGTTCAAATTTCAATTCTATCCCTTCCATTTCAAATAAGCGGGTAAATTGTTTGATCAGTGCATTCCGGGGTTCGGTGAGGATGCTTCTAAGGGTTGTAGCATCCAGCGGATTAAGGTAGGTAACAACAGGTAAACGACCCAGTAATTCTGGTATCAAGCCAAAATGCTTGAGGTCCACCGCATTTACAAAATGTAAAAGATTGTTATGCTGGTATTCCTGCATTTCCTTATTCACATTAAATCCGATGGCATTGGTATTTACTCTGCGTGCGATCAGTTTGTCAACACCGTCAAATGCGCCTCCACATATAAACAGAATATTCTGTGTATTTACCTTGATCAGTTTTTGCTCGGGATGTTTGCGGCCGCCCTGAGGGGGTACCAGCACTTCTGTTCCTTCCAGCAATTTCAATAACCCCTGTTGTACTCCTTCTCCGCTTACATCGCGGGTAATGGATGGGTTATCACTTTTACGGGCTATTTTATCGATCTCGTCGATGAACACAATACCTCTTTCCGCTGCAGGAACATCATAATTGCAAGCCTGTAATAACCTGCTGAGCATACTTTCCACGTCTTCTCCCACATAGCCTGCTTCGGTAAATACCGTGGCATCAACGATGGCAAATGGAACATTCAGCATTCGGGCGATGGATTTTGCCAGCAAGGTTTTACCGGTACCTGTTTCGCCCACCATGATGATATTACTTTTCTCAATTTCCACATCATTCTCTACTTTCTGATTCAGTCTTTTGTAGTGGTTGTAAACAGCCACTGCCAGAATCCTTTTCGCATCCTCCTGACCGATCACATATTCATCAAGAAACTTTTTAATTTCAATGGGTTTTTTAACTGTCAGTTTTAGTGCAGGGGCATGTGCGCCTTTAATATCGGTCGAGTTTCCGAGTTCCTGTTCAATGATCTCTTCAGCATGCTCTACGCAATTTTCGCAGATATGCCCATCTTGGCCTGCAATAAGGATCTTCACCTCATCGCGGCTGCGCCCGCAGAAAGAACAATGTAATGTTTGTTGTTTGGCCATATCAGTTCTGCTTTGAACAATGCTTTTTTAAAAACCGTCAACTGCAAAGATATAATAAGTTCTATGCTTGTTGAAAGACAATCCACAGGATAATAACGTTGCTTTTGAAGGAATATGATTAAAAAAGACCCAAAAAAGGGCCTTTTTTAATCATTTTTGGTGTTTTTGACTATAATTTGGTCAGAATTTCATCTACAATCCCATATTCCACTGCCTCTTTAGCATGCATCCAGTAGTCGCGGTCGAAATCTTTCATCACCTTTTCAAAGGTTTGGCCACAGTTCTTAGCCAGGATATTTGCTCCTAGTTCCTTGGTTTGCATGATCTGTTCGGCCATGATCTCCAGGTCGGCGCTGGTTCCTTGTCCGCCACCACTGGGTTGATGGATCATCACCTCACCACTGGGGAAAATAAAGCGTCTGCCTTTTTTACCTCCACTGAGTAAGATACTTCCCATACTGGCAGCCATGCCCATGCATACGGTACTTACCGGAGAGCTGATCAATTGCATAGTATCATATATTACCATTCCGCTGGTAACGATGCCACCCGGACTATTAATATAAAAGGTGATCTCTTTTCCGGGGTCAATGGCTTCGAGGTACATTAACCGGTTGGTGATGTCTTTGGAAGATTTGTCATCTACTACGCCCCATAAAAAGATCTTACGTTGCTCAATAAATTTTTTATCAAATTGCCATCCCGACATCATTTTCTCCATCGGATTCTCGATCGTTACAGCAGGTTGGTCTTCATCTTCCATCCTGTTCAATTTATAGGTATTAAAATTCATCGTTTATTTTTTTGATTAAATTATACTGATGGTTCAGAAACGATCATCAATCCTTTTTTTGTTTTTTCGGATTGGTGGTCAGCACCTCATCGATCAGTCCATACTCCTTGGCTTCAGTAGAGGTCATCCAATGATCGCGGTTACAATCTTCTGCCACTCGCTCCAAAGACTGATTGCAATGTTGTGCATATATTTCGTACAATTCTTTTTTTACTTTTCTTACTTCATTCACCGTAATGGCAATATCGCTGGCTTGTCCGCCGGCGCCGGCACTGGGCTGGTGCATCATGATACGGCTATGCTTAAGCGCAGTTCTTTTCCCTTTAGCACCTGCACACATCAGCAAGGAACCCATGCTGGCGGCCATGCCTGTACAAATGGTAGCGATGTCGGGCGTGATGAATTGCATGGTATCATACATACCAAGACCGGCGTATACACTACCGCCCGGACTGTTGATGTACATCTGTATATCCCTGGTGCGGTCGGTACTTTCCAGAAACAACAATTGTGCTGTAACGATATTGGCTACTTCGTCACTGATGGGATATCCCAAAAAAATAATGCGGTCCATCATGAGCCTGCTGTACACATCCATCACAGCAATATTCATTGGCCGCTCTTCAATAATATTCGGTGTGAGTCCGGTAACATTGTGTTTGATATACCCATCCAGCATGTTGCTGCTGATACCGCGGTGCTTGATGGCATATTTTTGAAATTCTTTTCCAAAATCCATGTAAAAGATATTAGTTGATGATTAATTGTTCAGACAAATATACTTAAATGTGCTATGTCCAATTAAGTTTGACAATAGTTATCTGCCTGTTTTATAAAACTGTACATAAAGGGAAATACAAATGACAAGCCAAAAATTATTTATGCCATTTCGGCAAAATATGGGGTAACCGCACCGGTGAGGAAAATAAAAAAGGAGGGAAACAAATCCCTCCTTGAACATATTTAAAATAAATCAGGTTATGCTTTATACTGTCCAACCAAACCCTTACAAAGTTCTGTCATTTTTTTCAGACCATCCTCGGGCAGGTTACCTTTTTTAAATTCAGCCAGGATCTCGGGGTGTTTGTTTTCCATTTCCAACAGGAAGTGTTCTTCAAATGCTTTCACATTTTTAACAGCCACTTCTCTCAATAAACCCTGAGTTCCCAGGTAGATCATGGCCACCTGTTTTTCCACGCTCATGGGTGAATATTGTAATTGTTTCAATATTTCCACGTTACGGGCACCTTTATCAATTACGTTCTTGGTTGCAGCATCCAGATCGCCACCGAATTTAGAGAAGGCTTCAAGTTCACGATAAAGTGCCTGATCCAGTTTCAGGGTACCGGCCACTTTTTTCATGGATTTGATCTGGGCATTACCACCCACACGGCTAACCGAGATACCTACGTTAATAGCCGGACGAATACCTGCATTGAACAGGTTACCTTCTAGGAATATCTGACCGTCGGTAATTGAGATCACGTTGGTAGGGATATACGCAGATACGTCACCAGCCTGTGTTTCAATGATCGGCAGGGCGGTCAAAGATCCGCCACCTTTTACCAAGTGCCTGATCGATTCAGGCAGGTCATTCATCTGTTGAGCAATTTCATCTTTGGCAATTACTTTGGCTGCTCTTTCCAGTAAACGGCTATGCAAGTAGAACACGTCTCCAGGATAAGCTTCACGTCCGGGTGGGCGACGCAACAACAAAGAAACTTCACGATATGCAACAGCCTGTTTAGAAAGATCATCATAAATGATCAGGGCTGGTCTGCCGGTATCGCGGAAGAACTCTCCGATGGCGGCGCCAGCGAATGGAGCATAGAACTGTAATGGAGCCGGATCAGAAGCAGAGGCAGCTACAATTGTGGTGTAGGCCATTGCACCATGTTCTTCCAGGGTCTTCATGATCCCGGCAATGGTACTGGCTTTTTGTCCGATGGCTACATAAATACAATATACCGGTTTGCCGGCAGCATAAAATTCTTTTTGATTGATGATGGTATCTACACAGATCGCAGTTTTACCGGTCTGGCGATCACCGATCACCAATTCCCTTTGTCCGCGTCCGATCGGGATCATCGCGTCGATAGCCTTGATACCGGTTTGCAGTGGTTCTTTTACCGGTTCACGAAAAATTACACCGGGTGCTTTCCTTTCTAGGGGCATCTCATATAATTCACCTTTGATAGGACCTTTACCATCGATGGGTTCACCGAGGGTATTGATCACACGACCACACATTCCTTCTCCAACTTTGATGGAGGCGATCTGTCCGGTACGCTTTACTTTATCACCTTCTTTGATCTCGCTGCTGTCTCCCATCAATACCACACCCACATTATCTTCTTCCAGGTTCAGGGCAATGGCTTTAACGCCATTATCAAATTCCACCAACTCACCCGAACGTACATTGTTCAAGCCATATACACGGGCGATACCATCTCCCACCTGCAAAACGGTACCTACCTCTTCCAAACTTGCTGAGGCATTGAAATTACTCAATTGTTGACGGAGGATCGCCGATATCTCATCCGGTTTAATTTCTACCATAAAATATCAATTAATTATTTTGTAAAAGGGCTGATTTTTCAGGCTGCAAAGGTAGGGGTTGACAGTTGTAATGGCAAAAAAATGAGGCAATAAATATTAAGTAAGCCGCAAAGCGCAGAAAATGGTAAGCTCCCCCTGTTTTTTTTCTTCAAAAAAAGCTTTTTTTGAAAGTAAACTTCTAAAGTTCAAGTTGTTTTATCTGAAGATTTTATACACTTATAATATTTTTTTAATTTAATTCTAAGGAATTCGTTCCCAATAAAATATATAATCCGAAAACTAGTGTATTCTTCAAAATTTCTTATTTTGCATCACTTAAACTTGCTTGTTGAGAAAATTTGTTTCTATATTTTTATTGCTGTTGATCTCCTTTACACAAATTGGATATTACGCCCTCAGTTCTCTTCAACAATATTGGGCAAGGGAAGACATGGAAACACAATTACTTGCCAGCATTCCTGAAAATAATTTTACCGTTTTTGAATTATCTACAATCAATGGGGATATCAGATGGGAAGAGCAAGGGAAAGAATTTTACCTGCTTGGCGAATTGTATGACATCGCCAAAACAAAGACCATTGGAAAACACACCTGGTTATACTGCCTTAGCGATAAAAAGGAAGCACAATTACTTAAAGCTCGCGCAGATGCAGTGAAATCAGGGGCTGAACAGAATTCTGGGAATAAACAAGGTAGTCATACCATCAAATTCCAAATGACTGATTGTGTGATTTTCGAAAAACAAAATGAATTGATACATACTGTATATAAAGGCTCTTCGCACCCTGAATATGCCGAACCGATTTTATTTTCTGCAAAACAAATTAATACACCACCACCAAAATTTTATATTTAACGTTTATTAAATTTTAATTATGAGACCAATCTCCGCTTATTCAGAGAGAACGATTGTTTCAATGAAACGATCGTTAAAGTTTTTCCCGATTTTACTTGTGTTATTCTTGCTGGGAAATACTTCCTACGCACAGAGAGAACTCCGGAATCCCCAAGTAACCATGGGGGAACTGATCAAAGTGATCCCTTCGCTTAAAGATTATCAAACGCCCGCTGGATTTCATGCACCCATTACCAGGATTGGTGATAGGGTTGTTGGCATTAACGAGGACAATGAGTCCAGGCCAGCAAAGCAATACAGCAAGGTAGAGACCCCTGATCCTGTGGTACAAAAAATTTTAGGTGTGGGTGGCAACAGTTCCTCAGGCCTTCAAAGCCCTAATCCATTACCAGGCAATTTCGCGGGTGGCGCAGTTACCCAGAATTTTGCGGGATTGGGATATACAAATGTATCTCCGGCCGATCCAAATATGTGTGCCGGGCCTACAGCGGTTATTCAAACCATCAACAACAGCTCGAGTTCCTATTTTAAAATATGGGACAGAAATGGTAATGTGCTGCTGAACCAGACACTTATTGTGAACCTTGTTGCCAGTCCCGGTTATACCGGATCAGGCGACCCGGTTGCTATGTACGACCAAATGGCTGACCGCTACCTGCTTACTGAGTTTGGACATGCTGGCGCGGGCTCGGGCATCAATACGCTCATTGCTTGTATATCACAAACGAATAACCCACTTGGGGCATGGAATGTGTATAAATTCACCGATGCGAGTTTTTTCCCCGATTATCCAAAATGGAGTGCTATGCCAAATGCGTATTACGCATCAACCAACGACTTTAATACAGCCGGAACAGCATACCTTGGATCTTCCGTTTATGCTTTTGATAAGGCAGCCATGATTGCAGGAAGTGCAACAGCCGCATCGCAGCATTTTCGTTTAACTTTTAATAGTTTCCCGGTAAATGTGAGTGGTGCAACACCGCCGCCAGCAAATACCCCCGGTATGTTCATGTATTATACTGATGATGACTTTACCGCGGATCCCAATGATAAGGATAGTATCGGCATCCTTAATTTCCAGCCCAACTTTGCAGTGCCTGCAAATACAACACTTACCCTGGCTCAAAATTTAATGACTGCTCCATTCAAGTCGTCATTCTGTGGCGGCCGAAACTGTGTTCCTTCAGCTAGTGGAAATGGATATGACGCCCTCGCAGACAGAATCATGAATCGAGTGGTTTACCGGAATTTCGGATCTTATGAAGCCATCGTATTGAATTATACCGTGGATGCGAATGTGGGCCTTGGGTCATCCAGGGCTGGTTTACGATGGTATGAACTGAGGAAGACCGGTGGCCCGTGGAGTATATATCAGCAATCAACATTTGCTCCCTGTGGTACAGATTGGAGATGGATGGGAAGTATCAACATCAACAGTAAAGGCCAGATCGCCCTTGGATATGACCTTAGTTCTACTTCAAAATATGCATCCATGTATTTTACAGGCCGTAATGCTACGGATCCGCTGAATACAATGACCGCACAGGAAACATTGATACAGGCAGGAACCGCATATGGTACATTTGGAAACAGGTGGGGAGATTACAATGAAGTTACGCCTGATGTGGTGAATGATTCTCTTTTCTGGATGACATCCATGTGGGGAAGCTCGGCTTCATCATGGGCAACGCGCGTTGCTCAATTCAAGCTCGGCGATTGTAATGTAGAGAGTTCATCATTTGGTTTAACACAGGCGTTGCCATCTGTACCAGAAGGACAAAATATTGTTTACACCAACACCGTGAACAACACAGGTTGTGTAGCCCTCACCAACTATTTGCTTACAGATACATTACCCTCAAACGTAACCTTTGTAAGTGCTACCAATGGAGGTGCTTATAATGCAGGTAACCGGGTAGTGAGCTGGACGGTAAATCTTGCGTCAGGCACTTCACAAAACTATCAGTTTACGGTTATCATAAATGCCGGTGCTTATTTTGCACCTGTAACATTATTGAACGAGCCTGTTGCCGGACCTGGTATTCCAGCATCATGGACAACAACTATTGGAACCGGTCCCAATAACTGGGCGGTCTCATCGGCTCAAAGCCATAGTGCGCCGAGTTCACTCTTTGCGGTTGATAATGCCACAGCGATCACCGATTTCAGGATAACCAGTAGTCCGATCGCCTTAGGCCCTCCAAGCGCAAAACTTACTTTCTGGCATAATTACAACACGGAGTCCGGATGGGATGGTGGTGTTGTAGAGATCAGTACCAATGGTGGAGGAACCTGGGTTGACCTGGGGCCACGTATGACCATCAATGGATATAACAATTCTGTGGGTGGAACCAACCCTATCGCAGGAAGGTCGGCATTCAGCGGCAACAGCGGTGGATGGATCCAAACAACAGTTGATCTGACCCCTTATGCCAACACCACGGCGCAATTCCGTTTCCGCATGACGTCTGATGATAATACGGCTGCAACAGGCTGGTATGTTGATGATATCAATATTACTTCTGTGGCACAGGTAAATATGCGGACTACGTTATTCGGTACCGGTAGTTGTGCTTCCCAGTTCAAGGATACGGTAACGTTGATACTACCTCCATCAGGTTGTACGCCTCCTACCATTATCACTCAGCCAAGCAGTACTACGGTTTGTGCTTCTACTGCCGTAAGCTTTAGCACAGCTTCAGTGGGTACTTCACCTTATGCTTACCAATGGCAGGAAAGCACCAATGGCGGTGGAACCTTCACCAATATTACCAATGGTGGTATCTATTCTAATGCTACTACAGCTACACTGAATATCAGTGCTGTTACAGCGGGCATGACCACCTACCAATATCGTTGTGTGGTTACCGGACAATGTGCTCCTACAGCAACCAGTAACGCAGCTGTATTAACAGTGGTTACTTTATCTGTGGGTGGTACTATTTCGCCAGCAACAACTTCTGTTTGCGGAACTACCAATAGCGGATTGCTAACTTTATCTGGCTTCACGGGTACGGTTATACGCTGGGAATCTTCCATTAACGGAGGTACTACTTGGGTTCCAATAGTGAACACAACCAATACATACACTTTTGTAAATATTGCACAAACAACCCTCTATAGGGCAGTTGTTCAGGCAACAGGATGTGCTGCTGCAAACTCTGCAGTTGCCACTGTAACATTTAACGCTGCCCCTCCAATGGTTATTGTTGCTGATCCAGGCGCAACCTTGTGCGCTGGTGATCCTACCAGATTAACAGTAATGGATGGTGCAGGCACATCACCTATCGCATTGACACAATCAAGTTCCACCACGATCACAGTAGGCAACTCTGTTTCTTGTAACGCTGGTGGTTTACATACTGATAACAGCTATTGGAGAGCATACAATCTTTCTACATTAGGATTGACATCTGCTTTAACTGTTACCACTGTAACCTTTGGTATTGAACAAGCAAGCGGTGGTGCACAACCTGTTACTGTAAACTTATACATTAATACTGGTGGCACCTTCCCAGCTGGAACAAGAACATTGGTAGGTAGCCAAGCTGCATCAGTACCAAATCAAGCTGGTACTTTATTCACTGTAAACTTCGCAACTCCAGTGGTAGTTCCTAATACTGCAGTTTTAGTAGTAGAATTATTTACACCTAGTGGTCAGGCAACAGGCCGTTCTTTCTTCATTGGAAGTAATACCGCTGCACAAACTGGACCTAGCTATATTTCTGCTGCAACTTGTGGTATTACCAATCCTACCGATTTAGCAGCAATTGGCTTCCCTAATGATCATATTATTTTGAATATTGGTGGAACGGTTGCGGCTTTAGGTGGTATAACAACTGGAACTTTCTTATGGAGTCCTGCTGCTGGTTTAAGTTCAACAACTTCTAACCCAACTGCAGCTTCTCCTGCAACTACAACAACTTATACTGTAGTAAATAATAACGGTACGGGTTGTAACAGAACAGCAACCATTACCATTACAGTAAATCAACGCCCTGCAGTTACCACACAACCTGCCAATGTGAGTGTTTGCTCAACAACTTCAGCAAGCTTTACTGTTGCAGCTACAGGTACCGGTATCAGTTACCAATGGCAGGAAAGTACCAATGGAGGTACTACTTATACCAACATAACCAATGGTGGTATTTACTCCGGTGCTACTACAACAACCTTAACGGTAAATCCGGTAAGCAATGTTATGAACGGGTATCGTTATCGTTGTGCTGTAAGTGGCATATGTATACCGGTGGCTCTTTCTAACGGAGCGATCCTTACTGTTAAAGCCTTACCTAATGTAGCGGTTACTCCAACTTCTGGTTGTGGTGGCGTTGCAGGTATCAATGGTTTATTATTATCTACCGGTTCTCTGGCACCTCCGGTTCCAGGAACGGTTACCATTAACTCAGGAGCCATTAGCGTAGCTATTCCTGATAATAGTATTGCAGGTGCTGTAAGCAACTTAGCCGTATCTACAATACCGGGTACTGCAACAGTAACCGGATTGAAAGTAACCTTCAATATGACCCATACTTGGGATGGTGATATTGTAATGGCACTTAAATCACCAACTGGTGCAGTGTTGAACCTTGATTACTATTTGTCTAATACAGGTGGTGCAGGTGCAACAACCGGCTTTACCAATACCTCAATAGGTTCTACAGGAGTTGCAGCTTTAAATACCGGCTCTGGTTCTTATACCGGCTTATTTAAAGCTGATGCAGTGATCACCGGTGGCGGTGGCTCAGGCGGACCTACAGGTTATACGCCAACCGCAACAACTTGGGCTCCATTATATGGCGGCAACGGTACTTATACCCTTGCTATGTATGATGGTGGTGCAGGTGATGTGGGTGTATTGACCTCATGGTCTTTACAGGTAGATTATACCACTCCGGGTGGTTCTGGATCTCCATTAACGTTCACATGGGCTCCGGCTGCTGGCTTGTATAATAATGCAACCACTACTAATGCTTATGTAGCAGGTACACAAACACCAAGTGTGTATGCAGCTCCAACCCAATTCACTGCTTATACTGTAACAGGTACAGATGCAACAACAGGTTGTAGCAATACAGCTGTTGCCCTGGTTAACTATACACCACCGGCACCAACGGTTACCCCTAACCCAGTTGCCATGTGCTTAGGCGATGCCGCTGTTCGCTTAACCAGCTCTTCAGCAACCAGTACAACCCTGTCATTCAATTCAGGTACTATTGCTGTTGCTGTTCCTGATAACAATACTGCAGGTACATTTAGTAACTTAACCGTTTCAGGTGTTCCTGCTAATGGTAATGTTAGCGGATTGAAAGCAACCTGGAACATGACCCACACTTGGGATGGTGATATGATATTCGTACTTAAATCAGCAACCGGTGCGATCCTGAACCTTGATTATTTCTTATCAAGTACAGGTGGCACTGGTGCCACTACAGGTTTTGTAAATACAGCCGTTGGTTCAACAGGTGTTACAGCACTTAGCGCTGGCTCTGGAACCTATACCGGCTTATTCAAAGCTGATGCTTTACTTACCGGTCCTTTTGGTCCAACAGGCCCAACAGGTTATTTGCCAACTACCACATCATGGACTCCATTATATGGTGCAG
This sequence comes from uncultured Bacteroidota bacterium, assembly GCA_903878475.1. Classification (GTDB taxonomy): domain Bacteria; phylum Bacteroidota; class Bacteroidia; order Chitinophagales; family Chitinophagaceae; genus Ferruginibacter. The sequence continues at coordinate 15,822 of CAIRHQ010000040.1, forward strand.
GTGTTGCAGCAAACGGTACTTACACACTAGCCATGTATGATGGTGGCGCAGGCGACGTAGGCGTATTAACTTCATGGAACCTCGATGTAACCTATGTAGTTGGTGTTCCTTCAACAGCCGCTACTTGGTCACCTGTAGGTGGATTATTCACTGATCCTGCTGCAACAGTTGCCTATACCGGCACTCCAAAAGATACCGTGTACACAAGGCCAACACCAGCG
>CAIRHQ010000041.1 GCA_903878475.1 uncultured Bacteroidota bacterium
ATACAACTGAATGGCGACAATATGACCCAAGATTAGGAAGATGGTTATCGCCAGACCCTTTAATGTCTCAATTCCCCGGTTGGAGTCCTTATGTCTTTGCTTTTGATAATCCGATTTGGTTAAATGACCCTAATGGAGATGCACCACCAACAATTAAAGAAATAATTGCAAACGGCAAAAAGAACAGTTCAACATTTACCTCATTGTTAGGTACTGCAAAAATTACTGATGCAAATTACAGTCAAAATATTTCTTTTGGTAGTGGAACATACACAGAAAATAAAACAGGTAAAATTGTTTTAACAAAGAGTGAGGATATAAAATTCCAAGTAATAAAATTAACTCACGAATTAACCAATAGAAAAAATATTAGTGTTATCCAAAAAACTGACACAAAAGTTTCTGAAGGAAAAATCACAGCAAAGGAATATGCAAAACAATTAGCTCAAATAGAAGTTGAAGGCGAAATAAATCAACTTAAAGTTGCAGCAGAAACAGGATATAGGTATAAAGGAAAAGGGACGGAAGGGTTGAATAAACTAATAGACAATTATAGCAAAGACAAAACTATTGATTTGGCAAAAAAAATTGTTGCTAGTACGGAACATCTTAAAACCTACGAAAAGCAAGGTGAAAGTTTAAGAGAAGATTATTTGAAAAAAAATCCTGAACCCAAAAAATAAAAACTATGAAAAATTATCTATTAATACTTTTTTCATTAACTATTTTTGGTTGTAATGCACAAAGCAATAAAACGACTAAAAATAAAGCAACGATGGATTTATCATTTATTAATAATGAAAAAATAAAACATTCAATAGTATTAATGTCTTGCGATACTTGTGCCCCAATAAGAAACATTGGTAATAGAGTTGTTATAGAGCTAACTAAAAAAGAACAGGAGGCAGTAAAAAAAATCAGCAAAGAAAATTGGCTAAAATTATTGAATAGCGAAACAAGTGATTTTTCAGCAAATCTAATCCTTTATAGTCTTTATGATAAAGACGCTTTTATATTATTAAGAAATGATGACAAGGAACAATGGCGAAAATATATGAAAACCGAAGATTTAGATTATTGGAAATTACATTTAAAATAAATTTAAGCCACCAAAATTTGGTGGCTTTTTTTCTGTTCAGCCTTGCAAGGCAAGGCAAAAAAGGGCAAAATAAATACTCCTGGCTTCGCCACACCTTTTAATTTTTTCTATTTTTAAGGTTCATTTTGTCGGGCTTTAGTCGTCAAGATCGGCACAAATAAAAAAGCTTTCACAATTGCATTTTTGGTATAAAACTCTTTCTGTGTATGGCTTTTGGCTTGTTTTCTCTTTTTCCTTTCCGAACCTGCGTTAAATACTGTTGAGCAAAACACGTCATAGCAGGACTTCGTATATTCACAATCTAATCAAATTATGGAGAGTTGGCAATTGCAAGAGCGCAAACCATTAAAGATTTGCTTGTTGCGAAAGGATTAGATGCTTCAAAAATAAATACGACTTTGGGCGATCCTAATAAAGGCATGACTGCAGATTACCGTATAGAGACAGCAACAACACCGCATCACTAGAATAATGAGAGCAGTTACGTTTACCTGACCCTCCGTTTATTAAATGCGCAAAATTATGAAATATGTTTATGTTTTTTTGATGGTTTCTTTTTTATTCGCTTGCAATAATAAACCGCTCAAGAATAAAATAAAAGATACCAATTTTGACATATTACAAATTCACCTAAAGGAATTTGATTTTTATTTTTTGCCTGATAGTTGCAACTGTAAAATGAATATGGAAATTCCTGGCAATACTGGAAGATTAAAAATTGACATGCAAAGCTGTATGGGAAAGATGACTGTTCAGGAATTTGATAGTAGTGGCAAATTGGTAGCAGAAGGTTATTATGCCCCCTCGCTTGACACGCTAAAAAAGTATCCTATTGGAAAATCGGCTATAAATGGCGCCAGAAAAGTCTCAGTATTAAGTTATTTTGAGCCTCTTCCGGATGGAGTTTGGAGATTTTATAACGGCAACAGCATAATTAAAACAATTCAATATTCATTGGGAATTGAAAAACAATAGGATACCGCTGCTTGGTGGTATACTGCGCCGCTGTTGGTGTTACTCCTCTACATATAGGAGCCAGCCAACCCCGCTCGCCGCTGTTGTGCGTCCCCGCCACCAGGTTAAATAGCTCGCGCATGCGGCTGCGTACCCTAATTCCATAACGCTGCTCTATTCCAGTGCTATTCAAATTTGCGGTGATATGAGTGAGCATGCCGAAGGAATGATAGAGATCGTACCGCGACAGCAGAATCTCGGACATTACCGAGCATTGATTGCAGTAAAAGTTCATCGTACTCTCCAGGCCTATATCAGCGAAGCAATATGTTTTGGGTTCAAACTTTGCCTGAGAAAAAGTTCCCCGGGTATCCCGGTGAAATTTTTCCTGTTCGTCTTTCATAACTCAATAGCAATATCGCGACATGATATTATTGAGTGCCGAAGCTCTGCTGCCACTAAAAAACGACAAAGGGTCATTGCTCGTTTTACCAAATCCAACCAGCACGACAAGGACAAACCCCATTATCACACAAAAAGCGGATAACAGGGTCTGTTTCATCAGACCTAACAAAAGTGTTGCTAATTCTGCCAATTACATCGGAGTATTTTTTTGGGTGCCCTTTTTCACCAGTTTTCTACCACACCCATAATGACACCGATCGGCACTCGTACAGCATTAAGCTGAAAATGTTGCAGCACTTTACGGTACTGATCCTAGCAAAACTTAGAAAGCACTTTTTATATTAATATAATTATCTCCTTAAGAACTCAGGTGTATTCACACTTAAGTCCAACACAATTCCGGTTTTTTGCAAAACCAAATTTTCCAATATAAACCACTGACTACTTTTTAAATATATAATGCTATTTAATGAATAAAAATATTCTACACCTTTGGGATAACATTTTCCGAAGTTTGCATTTCCTATTAGAGCATCGATAACCATTTCAGAATACATTTCTGCACTTTCAAATTCCTCATTAGCAATTATTTGATTAAATTCTTCCATGACAAAATAAATATTGCCAATATTTGCCACTAGCTCATTAAGCAAACTCAAATCCTTTTTACTAAATGGTTTCCCAGAATTTGAAGCATTCATTGTAAATGGAATTTCATAATCTGTAATTTCATTTCTTAAATGAAATATTTGTTCGCAATGTTTTTCTGTTAATAATTCTTTGCTGGTTAAAGAAAGCCATAATTCCTTATTCAATTCGGCTGCAATTTCTTTTACTCTTTTGTTTAACATATTTTTGGTTTTTAATTACTAATTATTTTTTCCATGCCCATACTTAAATAGTATGGGCAGGAAATTATTGCCCGACTTGTTTATATCTTTACTTCAGAGTATTTTTTGGTTTTTTTCTGCCAGTTTTTTTGAATACCAAATTGCATATGCAACACCACCAACAAAGGCACCTATTACAAACCATGTAAGTACATTTGATTTGAAAGGCTCCCCACCTTGCTGCGCCGAACTACTATCAACCAAAGACTGTTCCGGTAACGGCGGGAATGATTTGTTAAACAAATGATCCCAATTTGATGAACTACTCATAATTTAATTATTTTAATTTTTTTATTGTTCAAAAAATAAAACCCAAACTTGTTCATATAAAAGACCTTATATCCATCCATGTCCTTTTCCGCAGAATACAGATTCGAATCAAATCCGCCAGTATCAAGGTCAGCAGGATCGAGTTCATAATTATTACCGTAACGGTTATAAAACTCGCGTAGGACAGCTTCATTTTTCCAATACATATCAGCCTTTAGTGATTTTGATTGGTACTCATTTCTGGATCTTTCTTTCAGGGCTTCATATGCGCAATTCGCATTAGAACAATAACGTGCATTTCCATGACGAGCCATAAAACTTTTGCCACACTTATTACAAATTTTACGAATCATAGTTACCTCCATTTTTTTTTATACCATTAATGATCTCACCTAGAAAGTAAAAAATCTTTCCATCTATTTTATATGACGGATAAATTTTCCTCTTCCGGTATTCTAAAGAAGTCCTTCTGGAAATTTTTAACAGCTCACGCAAATCCGTATCGTCCAATAAGATTTCATTTGCCGGCCGGTAATGCCTATCCAAATACTCTTTGACTCTTTTCTGGAATTCCTCCCAAAACTCATCTGATGATTTCATGTTCATAAATTTTATTTTATAAATAATTTAACAACACAAAAAAAAGCATATTATGAGGTTCTAATAAGCAAAAGACCAATTAAAAATAATTGGTCTTTTTTAACAACTTTTATAAAAGAAATGCTACTTCGCAGGTCGCTTTGGTGGATGAAGAGCGTTTAGGTTATCTGCGAGTTGATTCATGAATTTACTTTTTGATTTCACCCTTTTAGCTATTTCATGTATTGCATTATTATACTCTTCTTTGGATATTTCAAACATCTCCATCAGAATTGCTTTCAATTTTTCTGAATCATCTATTTTTTTTTCCAAAGCAATCGCATAAAGCAATTCACAAATATCTGTTTGTTGGCAGGAATATTCTATAGAAGGTAATTGATCAATTCTTGGCAAGACAAGATATTTTATAAACAAATTAATCAGGTCCTTTTGTATCATTACTAATACTAAACTTCTAGATTTTAAATTTTGCTCAAAAATATTCCTAGTAAACGTTTCAATATCTAAATCAAATTTAAGATACGATTTCCGTTCCTTATTGAGACTAAGAAAAAGTACATTTTGATTTTGATTTGGATTCATTTTAATCAACCAATTATTATAATCAAGTTGCGAAATTTCAATATCTAATTTCTTAAGCGTATTCCCAATTAGTTCATTTAAGTGGTATAAATTCTCTCCGGATAGAAAAAGCTCACTGAATTTTTCATTAATAAATTTGGAACATTGGTTGGCTACATTTACAAGATCTTCATCTTCATTTTGCTGAGCGACAAAATCCGGATTTTCTAAACTATTTAAGAATATTGCAGAATTAACAACTATTTTATTCTGCTTGCTTTTAGCCAGAAACTTATCAACCAATTTAAAATTGGACTTCTCCTCAACAAATTTTGTTGATGTACATACTATATGATTTACTTGCACTCTTTTTATAAGAGTGTCTATATGTCCATTAAATGTATTTATAACTTCATTCGCTTCCATTTGCTAAGTTTTTAATAACTCAAATAATGCTTTCGTTTCTCTTTCCAGCTTCACAGCAGTAACTCGCGCATACTTCTGTGTCTGTGATAGCTTGGAATGCCCCACCATCTTGGAAACACTCTCCATCCCTACCCCGTTCTCCAAAGTTACGGAAGTACAGAACGTGTGGCGCCCAGAGTGCGTGCCGATACGTTTTTGGATTCCGGCCAAAGCAATAACCTCTTTTAAGTAATTATTGAACTTTTGGTTGGAGATTCTGGGTACCATGAACGTATCTGGCGCCGCATTTTCCCAGCCGGAATTCCACTGATCCAGCAGCTGACGGGCCGGTTGAAATAGTGGTAGCATGAACTCAACTCCAGTTTTTTCCCTTTTCTTGCGTATAATAAAGGAAGTCCCATTGCCGGCAGCTTCAATATGGCGCCGCCGTAAATGTTGCAGGTCGGTATAAGCAACTCCGGTATATATGCAGAATGTAAATAGATCCCGGGCCTTACGCAGGTATTCCTTTTGAATATCCACATCGCGGAGTTGTTGAATCTCCATAGTAGTCAAAAACTCAATATCCGGGTCTTTATAAGAGAGCCGCTTGCCCGAAAAGGCATTGTAGGCAGTCCAGCGGTTGTCTACGGCGATGCGGTACACTTTTTTAAAGATCTGTAGCATCTTGTTGGCCGAATTATGCCCGTTGCCGCCAGTAGTTTTTAAATAATGCTCAAAATCATCTATAAATTGCCGGTTTATCCGGGTAAAGGCGATATCATTAAGGCTGTACTCAAGCTTTATAAAATCCCGCAAATGTTTCAGGCAGGAACGGTGCTTTTGAATGTTGGCAGTGCTCTTGCCTTCTTTTAACAGTTTCTCCATTTTCAGCACCACATCTTCAAAAACATTAAAAAGTGAATACACCCGGCCTCCACCGGCTGAACCAAAAGCCGTGTCAACGATCTCCCGAAGCGTTACTTCGGCCCCATGCTGGTTAAGCATATAATAGGCCCCCATTACTTTTTGTGTGTATTCACATATTTTTTTCTGTAAGATCTGGTTGTGCATGGGCTGACCTAGAATGGAATGGGATTCGGTATCCCACTGGTTGAAATCTATTCGCACCCCTAAGCTTTTACCGACCTTATTTAACTGATAACTAATTAGCATATACATATCTGCCTGAGGCGAAGTAGCCGATTTCCGCTTGGGAAATACTAGGAAACTTGGTGTACTGGATTTGGTTTGCGTATTTGACATATTATAGATTTACAAAATTCCGTAAAGTCCTGGACACCCCATTGTGCGAATATGGGCAGCCATGGGCTTTGTGTGAAAGGAATAGAGAAAATCTATTGAGTCGCTATTGAGTCACTCAACTCAGTTTAGTAGGTGCATAAAAAAACTCAATAAAAAACTCAACGTTTATCGTTGAGCATTTTATTGAGTTACTGCGCTTTATTGAGCAATGGGATTTTGAAGTTCCCACCTCTGCTCAGTTCTGCGCAAATTTGGTCTATGACTTGCGGACCGGACGGGACTCGAACCCGCGACCTCTGCCGTGACAGGGCAGCATTCTAACCAACTGAACTACCGATCCTTATTTATATTCACTCAAGCTACTGTTGCTTAAGTACATTTCCAGTGCATCTTTGATCGTGTAAACTGACTTTCACCCCGATTATGCTCCGCAAGCCTTTTTACATAATCTTCTGTACTCCCCTTGTAAAAATCACCATCAATCTCACTTTCTAATATATATACATAAAACATAAAAGAACTTTTCTACCTCGAACCCGTCTCGCCTCAGGCGAGATGATTGGGCAGCATTCTAACCAACTGAACTACCGATCCTTCTGATTTTCCCTAAAAACAGGCAAAATTCCGTTTTTTAGGGACGGCAAAGATAGGTTTTTTTGTCTTTTACTTCAAAACTTTTATAAAATAATTGTAAGCGCTAATTTTACAAACTATCTTTCAGTTTTAAGTGACATATATATCATTAAATTGTTAAACTTAACCGGCAAAAGCAGTACATGATTGAGCTAAAAAAACGACAATTTCTCGACTTCGAAAAGCCTATTAAAGAGCTATACGACCAGATTGAACAACTTAAGGTCACTTCGGAAAAATCGAAGACCAATATGAGTGGTGCCATCAGCATGCTCGAGGACCGAATCGTAGAAACAAAAAAACACCTCACCGCCAATCTCACCCCCTGGCAAAAAGTACAACTGAGCCGGCATCCCGACAGGCCCTATACCCTCAAATACGTTGAGAATATGTGCACCAATTTTATTGAAATGCACGGCGACAGAAATGTAAAAGATGATAAGGCCATGGTGGGCGGATTTGCCCAACTGGGCGGGGAAACCATCATGATCATTGGTCAACAAAAAGGCTCCAATACCAAAACAAGGCAAATGCGGAATTTTGGAATGGCCAACCCTGAAGGCTACCGCAAAGCCTTACGACTGATGAAACTGGCCGAAAAATTCAATAAACCGGTGATCACACTCATCGATACACCGGGAGCCTTTCCAGGTCTGGAAGCTGAAGAAAGAGGACAAGGTGAAGCCATTGCCCGTAATATATATGAAATGATCAGGTTAAAAGTTCCAGTGATCTGTGTCATCATCGGCGAAGGAGCCAGTGGTGGTGCACTCGGGATCGGTGTGGGTGATAAGGTTTTTATGATGGAAAATACCTGGTATACCGTGATCTCGCCGGAAAGCTGCAGCAGCATCCTCTGGCGCAGCTGGGATAAAAAAGAAACCGCTGCCGAACAACTGCGTTTAACCGCTGAAGATATGCTTCAGTTTGGACTGGTGGATGGCGTGATCCCCGAACCATTGGGCGGAACACACTGGGACTATAAAGGAGCTGCAGAACTACTCAAAAACTTTCTGCTGCCCGTAATCAAATCCCTGAAAGCCATTCCGGCCGAACAAAGAATAACCGACCGAATCGAAAAATTCGGAAAAATGGGTTTCTGGGAAGAAACCGTTATTGAATAAAATTATTATCGGGTATTTACGGTTGTACGTAATATCTGTGTACCCACTCCAAACAGAAAATTATTGTTGAATAAAGAAATGATGCTATGCTGAAAGTAGGAATTATAGGAGCCGGCCACCTGGGTAAATTTCATCTGAATAATTGGTCTGCCATGGAAAGCATCCAACTGATCGGGTTTTGTGATACCGATGACGACAATGCAACACTCGTGAGTGAAAAATACCAACTCAAACGATTCAGTAACCCCGAAGCCCTGATGGATGAATGCGATGCCATCGATATAGTAGCCCCTACCACGGCCCATTTCGAACTCTGCGAAATGGCCATCAAAAAAGGCAAACACGTATTCGTGGAAAAACCCCTGGCCAATACCATGGACGAAGCCCGGGAACTATTGAAACTGGCCAAGGAAGCCAATATCAAATTTCAGGTAGGCCATGTGGAAAGATTCAATCCTGCCTTCCTCGCCTTAAAAGAATTTAACCTTCACCCCATGTTCATTGAAGTGCACCGCTTGGCGCAATTCAATCCAAGAGGTACCGATGTAAGTGTTATCCTCGACCTCATGATCCATGATATCGATATCATTTTAAGTCTGGTAAAAAGCAATGTAAATTATATCAGTGCCAACGGAGTAGCAGTAATGAGCGATACTCCCGATATCGCCAACGTGCGTATTGAATTTGATAACGGATGCGTGGCCAACCTTACCAGCAGCCGCATCTCCATGAAAAAGATGAGAAAGATGCGCTTGTTCCAGAAAGATGCGTATATCGGCATCGATTTTCTGGAAAAGAAAACAGAAGTGATCAAACTGAATACACCCGATGATAAAAACGTATTCACTTTCGATATTGAAACAAACAATGGCAAAAAAACTATCGCTATTGCAAACCCTTCGGTGAAAGATGGAAATGCAATTTTGATGGAACTGGAAGCTTTCCGGGATGCCATACTGAATAATACCAGTACCCCGGTTACTGTACTCGATGGATTCAGGGCCATGGAAGTAGCACACCAGATATTGGAAAAGATCGGGAAATCAACCCTGAGCTAAATCGTACCCTTTGTAAATTTTAGTGTGAACCAACCTCGCATACATATCCGCTGGTACGCCTTGGGCGATGCGCTTGCTTCCATCCTGGCATGGATCTGCTTTTATTATGTACGGGAATATATTTTAGGGCAAGAATTCGCTACCGGAAAAAAATTCTACCTCGGCCTCGCACTATACCCACTGGCCTGGTTAATACTGTATTTTATCACAGGCGCTTATTATAACCTTTACCAAAAATCACGTCTGAATGAATTAACCAATACTTTCATCGTATCCACCATTGGCAGCATCTTCATTCTTTTCTTGTTCCTGTTATACGATGCTACCGGAGATTATAATATTTACTACAAGGAATTTCTTTCCCTTACCGGCATTCAAATAGTGTTGGTATTTTCGGTCAGACTATTGCTGATCACCTATGCAAAAGACCAGATCAACCATGGGGAGGTTTTCTTTAATACCCTGATCCTGGGCTCCGATCAAAGCGCAGCTACTTTGTACAGCAGCCTCATGAACAACCCGGAAAAAACAGGATTGAAAATCATTGGCTTCATCAATGCCAATGGAAATAATATTTCCTTGCTGCCAAATGAAGTGAAATATCTGGGCTATCTAGACCAAACAGCATCAGTAATTGAAGCCCATCAAATTGAAGAAGTGATCATCGCTGTAGAAAGAAAAGAAAGAACTAAACTGGAAAATATCCTGCGGCAACTAAGCGATAAAGATGTTAATATAAAAATACTGCCCGACACAATTGATATCATCAGCGGTGCGGTAAAAACGAACAATGTACTCGGTGTTCCACTCATTGATCTGCATGCAGGCCTAATTCCCTTGTGGCAACAGAATATCAAACGCATGATCGATATAGCAATGGCCTTCCTCGGGCTGGTCCTGCTATCTCCCCTTTTTATCTATATCGCCATTCGCATAAAACTTTCATCATCCGGCAAATTGCTTTATTTGCAGGAAAGGGTCGGATATAAAGGACGCGCTTTCACCATGATCAAATTCAGAAGCATGGTACCCGATGCCGAAAAAAATGGTCCGCAACTCAGCAACGATTCCGATACCCGCATCACCCAATGGGGAAAGACCATGCGCAAATGGCGACTCGATGAACTTCCCCAGCTTTGGAATATCATGAAAGGTGAAATGAGCCTGGTAGGCCCCCGCCCTGAACGGAAATTTTATATTGACCAGATCGTGGCGCTTCACCCCGAATACAATTACCTGCTTAAAGTAAAGCCCGGTCTCACCAGTTGGGGTATGGTAAAATTCGGTTATGCCTCCACGCTAGATGAATTGATCGAACGCATGCCCTTCGATCTTATGTATATCGAAAATATTTCACTGGCCATCGATTTTAAGATCATGTTGCATACCATCCGGATCATCCTCTCTGGAAAAGGCAAATGATAGTATACACTACACTTGATGCGGATTGGAGCGATTTTACTATTTTTGATAAAACTATTTTGTAATTGAAAAAAGTACTCCTAACACTGGTGCTGCTTGGTGTCCTAATAACCAACGCTTTCTGCCAAACTAATCCTTACTGGCAGCAACAGGTGAACTACAAAATAGATGTGCGTTTACAAGACTCCGAGCACACACTTGACGGATTCATCAAGATGGATTATTTCAATAATTCACCCGACACCCTCAATTTTATCTGGATCCATCTTTGGCCCAATGCCTACAAGAATGACCGTACCGCCTTCTCCGACCAATTGCTGGAAAATGGGACTACTAAATTTTATTTCAGCAATGATGACCAGCGTGGATATATTAACCGGCTCGACTTTAAAATTAATGGCAATACCGTTAAAACCGAAGACCATCCACAACACCAGGATATTATTAAACTTTTATTACTGCAACCGCTGCTGCCTGGAAAAACTATTCAGATAGAAACGCCTTTCCATGTAAAATTGCCCTATGTTTTTTCCCGGGGCGGGCATATAGAAAATAATTACTGGATCTCTCAATGGTATCCCAAACCGGCCGTGTACGACCGCAAAGGATGGCATCCCATCCCCTATTTAGATCAGGGAGAGTATTACAGCGAGTTTGGCAATTATGAGGTGCAGATCACCGTGCCCCAAAATTATGTAGTGGCCGCAACTGGTATCTTACAAAATGATACCATCGCAAGTTATAATCCTGCTTCCGCTGCCGGTTTAAAAACCTTAAAGTATAATCAAGATAATGTACACGATTTTGCCTGGTTTGCAGATAAACGCTTCGTAGTGGAATCGGATAGTCTTCGGTTGCCCTCCGGAAAGATCATCAATTGCTATTCTTATTTCCTTCCCATTCACCGGGATGTATGGAAGAATAGCATTGCCATGATCAAAAGGGCTATTCTCAGCAAATCCAACTGGCTGGGAGAATACCCGTATCCGATTGTTTCTGTAGTGGATGGAGGCACAGGAGGCGGCATGGAATATCCCACCATCACCCTGCTTGAATCGGGAGGCAGTGAAAGATCACTCGATATGGTCATCAACCATGAAGTAGGACACAACTGGTTTTATGGCATACTGGCCACTGATGAACGAACATATCCCTGGATGGATGAGGGCATGAATACTTATTACGATAACAGATATGCCCTTGAACAATATGGCAACACGGATGCCCCTTTAGGAAAATCATTTTTATCACGCAACCTGATGCCGTCCAATCCGGAAAAGATTTTAATGGATGAGTTGTTTCGTACCAAAAAAGACCAACCCATTGAAACCCCCTCGGAAAATTTCAATGAAATCAATTATAACCTGATCGCCTATTCGAAAACCGGCGACTGGATGCAACATCTTGAAAAAATACTGGGAAAATCTATTTTTGACCAAGGCATGCAGGAATACTATCGCAACTGGCAGTTCAAACATCCTTATCCCGAAGATTTTAAACAGGTAATGGAAAGGGTAAGCAACAAAGACTTGAACAATGAATTTTCTCTATTGCAAAAAAAAGGCGATCTAGACGCATCGCATACGCAAAAAAAAGATTGGCGTATTGCTCCTTTTTTCAGTTTGAAGGCAACCGATAAACATCATTATATCTTTTTCGCCCCGGCGATTGGATTTAATTTCTACGACAAACAAATGTTTGGTGTGGCCCTTCACAATTATACCCTGCCCAGCACCGGATTGCATTTTGTGGCGGTGCCGCTATACAGTACTGCCGTTAAACAATTCAATGGCATTGGGCGCATCAGCTATACATGGTTTCCGGGTACTAACGGACAAAAAGCTGAACTGGCACTCTCGGGTGAAAGTTTCACCGGAAATAGTTTCAGTGATTCAACCAGCACCCTGCATTATCTTAGGTTTACAAAACTGGTACCCTCCGTTAAATATGTATTTGCCCTTAAAAATCCAAGAAGTACCATTACCCGTTTTATACAATGGAAAACTTTTCTGATCAGCGAACAGGGTTTGCAGTTTTTTCGCGATACCACTTTACAAACTGATTTTATCAATTACCCATACACTTCAAGATACCTCAACCAGCTTCGGTTTGTGCTGGACAACCACCGGGTATTGTATCCTTATCGGGGTATTCTTCAATTGGAGCAGGGAGAAGGATTCGCCAGGCTCGATTTTACGGGAAATTATTTTTTCAACTATCCAAAAGGCGGTGGATTAAGCCTTAGATTTTTTGCCGGAAAATTTTTCTATCTGGGTTCTAAAACCGTTTACAAGCAATTCAGCACCGATGCCTATCACCTTAACATGACAGGCCCGAAAGGATATGAAGACTATACTTACAGCAATTATTTTGTGGGACGCAATGAATTTGATCATTACCCTTCCCAGCAGATCATGATCCGTGATGGGGCCTTTAAAGTAAGGACCGATTACCTCAGCAATAAAATTGGCAAAACAGACAATTGGCTTGCTGCCATCAACCTAAGTTCTGATATTCCAAAAGCCATTAACCCACTTTCCCTGCTCCCCTTTAAAATTCCGCTTAAACTATTTTTGGATATCGGCACCTATGCTGAAGCCTGGAAAAAAAATGCTGAAACGGGTAGGTTCGTGTATGATGGCGGACTTCAACTTTCGCTCTTCAAGGATATCGTAACTATTTATGTGCCGTTGGTATACAGCAAAGTGTATACTAATTATTTCAAATCAACCCTCACAGAACAAAGGTTTCTTAAAAATATCGCATTCAGTATTAATGTTCAGGATATCAGCCTGCATAAATTCATCCCGCAATTCGCATTTTAACGGTGGCCATACAATACCTCACATACGCCGAAATAGATCTCAAAAAATGGGACGACTGCATCCTTCGTGCAAACAACGGATTGATCTATGCCTATTCATTTTATCTGAACCAGATGGCCCTGAACTGGGATGCCCTGGTGATGGATGATTATGATGCCGTGATGCCCCTCACCTGGAATAAAAAATATGGCATCCATTATTTATACCAGCCTGCTTTTACCGCTAGCCTGGGTGTATTCGGAAAAGATATTGATGCTTCCAAACTGAATGCATTTCTCAACGCCATACCGGAGAAATTCAAATACTGGGATATCTGCCTCAATCATGAGAATTGTTTCCCCGTAAAAGATTTCACACTCTACGAACGAGTGAATTATGTATTGGCGCTTCAACAACCTTATGAAAAAATATTCAGCCAGTTCAGGGAAAGTACTCAACGAAATATAAAAAAATCGAAGGATCTTAATTGTGTCATCAAAAAGAATATAGCTGCCGAGGATATTATTTCCCTATCCCGATCCCAAGCATTGAATTTCGACGCAGTAACAAATGAAGATTTTAAACATATCGGAAATTTATACAGTCTGTTGCTGCAACAAGAGCAGGCATGTAATTATGCGGTATACAGCAATAGCGAACTTGTTGCTGCTGCTTTGTTTTTCTTTTCAAATAAACGGGCTTACTATATTCTGGTGGGCAACCACCCCAACAGCAAAGTGCTGGGAGCTTCTCATGCCCTCATCAATGCATTCATTAAAGACCATACTGAACATGACCTCACACTTGATTTTGAAGGATCAGATATCAGCAGTCTCGCTTTTTTTTATGGCAGTTTTGGCGCTGTTATAGAAAAATATGCAGCACTCAGGCTAAACCGTTTGCCGGTATGGGCCAAATGGATGAAGCGTAGTTAACCCTATGGATGAATGAGTCTTTCGGCGATCAGCAGATCAACAGGACTGGTGATCTTTAAATTATTTTCTTCGCCCGCTATCAGCTGCACTTTCAAACCAAATGATTCTACCACGGTTGCTTCATCGGTAAATTTCTCTTTATAATCGATCTTGAAAGCCGGCAATAATATCTTGCTGTGAAATGTTTGTGGTGTTTGTACTAATCTAATGCGGCTCCGCTCCAGGGCTTCATTGCCTTCGTCGGTAATCATTCTTAAACTATCTCGGCTATCCACCACCGGTATGGCCGAACCCTGATCCAGGGCAGCTTCATAGCAACGATGAATCAGGTCTTCCGTGACCAGGCAACGCACGGCATCATGTACAAAAATGATGCTCTCGTCGTTGATCATTGCCAACCCGTTCTGCACTGAATGAAATCTGGTTCGCCCCCCTACGGTGATCTGTATACGCTCATAATCAAAAAAAGCATCAATGATCTCCTGCCCGGCAGATACATGCGCCTCGGGCAAAACCAAAATGAGCTGCAGGTCGGCATAGGCCTGTAAAAAAGCCTTGATGGTATAATAGAGTACCGGCTTCCCGTTCAACAATAAAAATTGTTTGGGCACAGTATGATTCATCCTGCTTCCCATTCCTCCCGCCACTATGACTGCAAATTTTTTCATATATAGATGACTGCAGGAGCAAACCTGCATGACTGATTTAATCTTTGTAAATGCCCACAAAATTCTCTCCTGCACTATTGCGCATTCCACGATACATACCGGCACTATTAAACTGCATGGATACATTTCCTTTGGCATCAATTCCAATCATACCGCCCTCCCCTTCCATCTGTACCAGTTTAACCTGCACCACTTCGTGCATGGCCTCTGCCAGACTAAGGCCCTTGTATTCCATCAAAGAACTCACATCATGTGCTGCAACCGCCCGGATGAATACTTCTCCATGTCCGGTACAACTGATGGCGCAGGTTTTATTGTTGGCATAGGTGCCGGCGCCAATCATAGGACTATCCCCGATACGGCCATATTTTTTATTTGTCATGCCCCCGGTACTGGTCGCAGCAGCAATATTGCCTTGTTTATCGCAGGCAACAGCACCTACAGTACCCAGTTTTTTATCCTTCATCAATTCTTCCAATCCCTGATGGGTATGGTCGAGCGAATAATTGTCGCTATCACGCAATGCCTTCCACTGATCATACCGGAACTGCGAAAAAAAGAATTCATCCGGTTCCAATTTGATCCCCTGCTTAATGGCAAAATCATTGGCCCCTTTTCCACTCAGAAAAACATGGTTGCTATTGTGCATCACTTCAGCCGCCAGTTCGATCGGATTCCGAACATTTCTAACCCCAGTAACTGCGCCAGCATGAAGATCACTTCCGTCCATGATGGCCGCATCCATTTCCTGCACGCCTTTTTTGGTGAACACCGAACCCCGGCCGGCATTGAATAGAAGATTATCTTCCAGCACTACAATGGATGCCTTTACTGCATTAGTGGCCGTGCCACCTTCTTCCAGTACCGCATACCCGGCATTCAGGGCATCCTGTAAGCCATTGATATAGGCTCTTTCCAGTTCGGGGGTCATGTCTTCCTTGATGATGGTGCCTGCACCTCCATGAATAACTAGTGAATATGGCTGCATATAATCGTGTAGTATTTTTATTAAAGAACAAATTTATCTATTTTACTGCCACAAACCTTCTAAGAATTCAAGACAATGTTTAAACGTAAGCTAACAATTAACGATTTATTTTTAATACTGGTTAATCTGGTACCACTGTATGGCGTATGGTTTGAAGGATGGGATCCGTCCAGGGTATTCGTGGTGTATTGCTTGGAAACGGTTATCGTAGGCATTATGAATGTACTGAAGATGGCAGCCGTTACCCTTTTAGTTAGCCCAAAGGGAGAGTGGAACAACAATGGATCACACAATATGCTAACGGGCTGGTTCTTTATTTTCTTTTTTATTATCCACTATGGCTTTTTTGTGTTGATACAAACTCAGATCTTCTTCTCCTTTAGCAAAATGGACATATTTGGTCCTTTTTTTTCTGTATATACCCAGATCCCCGCCCTGTTGGGTGATGAGGGGAAACTATTAATCGGGATATTTTTTGTTTACTATAGCCTGGATACCCTGTTCAATTTTTTCCTGACGGGCGAATATAAAAAAATAACATTGATGGAATTGATGTTTCAACCTTACAAACGCATCATTGTTCAGCAACTGATCGTCATTGGCGGAAGCTTGTTCCTGATGTTTGGCGCAGGAAAAATATTCATGCTGATCATGGTGTGTATTAAAATATACTTTGAATTATTTTTCCCATTCAACAGGGTGCTGAAGCTTTCAGCCAAGAAAGAATTTGATTCGAAAGAAGCACTATAAATTTGTTGAACACAACCTGTATCACTTGAAATCCTTTATGGAAGCAGGGCACAGCATTCTGCAAAAAGTTTATCACGGTTGATGGCCACGGTACCCACTTCTTCACAAACCAATCCACCGGCAATATTGGCCACTTCGGCCATTAAGTGCATATCGCGTGATGCGGCATATACCAATGAGGCAATGGCGATCACAGTATCACCGGCGCCACTCACATCAGCTACATTACGGATATGGGTAGATATAAGACGGGCATCTGCATCCTGCTGATAAAATACTCCTTTCTCTGACAAAGTGATCAGGGAAATTTTATGTTTGAGCCGATCTTCCAGTTGCACATGAATATCTTTTAGTAAACTTTCACTGATCTTCTCTACCAATATATTCAATCCCTCTTTCACTTCTTTCCAGTTGGGCTTAAATACATCCACGCCGGTATAACTGAAAAAATTCTTTCGCTTAGGATCTACTGTGGTGATGATGCCTTGCTTTTTACAAAGGCTGATCACGGCTTCGATCACCCGCGGAGTAAGTACTCCTTTGTTATAGTCTTCCAGTATCATTACATCCGGCTGTTCAGCAGCGATGAAATTTTCAATGGCATAGATCAGTTTTTCTTCGTCGGCTGTTTCCATATCCGCACTCATTTCTGCATCCAGTCGCATCATATGCTGATTGCGGCTGATGATCCGGATCTTATTGGTAGTAATACGGGCCGTACTTTGTACCAGGTATGATGCTCCGATACCTTCCTTTTCTAATAAAGCTGCCAGTTGATCACCATCTTCATCTTTCCCTATCACACTCAGCATAGTTACCGGCGCGCCCATGGCTTTGATATTGAGTGCCACATTACCGGCACCGCCTATACGCTGTTCTTTTTTCGACACGGCCACTACCGGAACAGGGGCTTCGGGCGAGATGCGGTCTACTGTACCCCACCAATAAGTATCGAGCATTACATCACCGATCACGCCCACTTTAGTTTGGGCCATCTGTTGAAATAATTTTTCGAAATCTGGCTTTGACATAAAAGATTTTTAATTTTTTTGCTGGTTCACCGTAAGATAATACACTGGAATACCTGCCAACACGATACCGAGTCCGATACCGGCATACAATGGTTTCATGATGATCAGGAACACACAAAATACGATGGCCAGTAAGATATAGATAACGGGCAAAACCGGGTATCCGAATGCTTTGTAAGGACGTTCCATTTCAGGACGAGTACTGCGAAGCCGGAAGATACCCAGGATGGTAAGGGCATAAAACAATACCACCACAAAGGAGATCATATCGAGGAGATCGCCATACCGACCACTCAAACAAAGTAAGGATGCCATGATACACTGTGCCCATAAGGCATATTCAGGAACCGCATGCTTATTGAGTATGGCTGCTTTTTTAAAGAACAATTTATCATTCGCCATGGCATTGTACACCCTGGCGCCGGCAAGGATCAATCCGTTGTTGCAACCGAATGTAGAGATCATGATCATCACGGCGATCACATAAGTGCCGATATCGCCGAAGATCACTTTACTAGCGGCAACGGCTACCCTATCTTGCGGAGCTGCGGCAATATCCTGCAAAGGCATTATACTGATGTACATCAGGTTGGCCGACACATAGATTATGGTTACGATCAAGGTGCCCAGGAATAAAGCCAGTCCGATATTTCTTTTAGGATTCCGGATCTCTCCGGCAATAAAGGTTACGTTGTTCCAGGCATCGCTGCTGAAGATAGACCCTACCATGGAAGCCGCGATGGCCCCCAGTATCGCCGAACCCGTAACGCCCCCAACAATGGCCCCTTCTGCATTGCGGCTGGTCATTTGCCAGGCATCCTGCCAGTTGGCATGCCAGATACTTCCTTTGGCTGCCAGCAAAAATCCGAATCCGATCAAGCCGAAAAGAGAAAGCAGTTTCACCACCGTAAAACTGGTCTGGATCATTTTACCGCCTTTAACACCCTTAGTATTGATATAGGTTAAGAAAACGATGAGCACAATAGAAACCAATTGTGCAGTATGCAGTTTAAAATCACCAATTTGGAAAATGATATTTGCATCAGTCAATTCAAGCGAGGGAATAAAATAACCGGCGAATTTACTGAAGGCCACGCCAACTGCGGCAATGGTGGCAGTTTGGATCACCGTAAAAAAACTCCAGCCATATAAAAAACCAGCGAGCGGATTGAATGCTTCTTTCAAATACACATACTGACCACCGGCCTTTGGAAACATCGCACTTAACTCACCATAGCTCATGGCTGCTGTCAGCGTCATGAACCCCGTAATGACCCATACGGCGATCAGCCATCCGGCACTACCTACATTGCGGGTGATATCGGCACTCACAATGAAGATACCCGACCCGATCATAGAGCCTGCCACGATCATGGTAGCATCAAATAACCCTAAACTGGGTTTAAAGGAAGTAGTTGCAGATGACATATTTATCTTGGTTTATGGAAGACAAGATAAATAATTTGCGGGGAATTATTGTTTTACAGAAGCTTTCATTTTTTCATTCATTCCCTTGATCACATCATTGGTGATATTGAGGCTAGAATCCTTATATACCATATAATCTAAACCTGTTCCGGTAGTGAGGATATACATGAATTTTTTATCTCTATTGTAATCGCTTAAAAAACCTTTCAATTGCTTTTGAATATCATCCATAAAGCTGAAACTTTTTTCACTGAGCTTCTGTCCGGAGGCTTGTTTTTTTGCATCGATCTGTTGTTGCTGTTGAACCAATATGCCCTGAAACTGTTGTGCTTCTTCCTGGGTAATGGAAGCTCCTCTCTTTAAAAAATTATTCTTCTGTGCTTCCAGTCCTTTATAACCTGCTTCCCACTCGCTTTCAATGGCTTTTTGTTCAGTTTCCAGTTCTTTGCGTTTGTCTTTGATATAACTGATGTTCTCATTCAATGAATCCAGTTCCACATAAGCGATCGGTGGACGATTACAATTGCTATCTTTCCACATGGAGGGACTACTGTTTTTTGCAGCCAGATCGCCTGTATGTTTTCCCGAAAAATTGGCATAGTACAAGTACCCCACAGCAGCCAGCAACACAATATTTAATATGAGTGATACATTTTTCATTGTTCCTTACAATTTAATGGCAATATACAGACTATCATACATCGGACAATAATTTAGCCCGATTTTTAGGAAAGGCTTAACGGCAATTGTATTATAAAAAAGGAGTAAACGTTTCCGCTTACTCCTGTTATCCATCTGGTGATTATGATCTATTCTTCCTCATCAAAGCTCATGGCTTCTTTGGTGGTCATCAGCAATTCATATTCTTCCTTGCTGCCCACGATCATGTTCTCAAATTCGCGCAAACCGGTACCGGCTGGAATATGATGACCAGTGATCACGTTCTCTTTCAGACCGAGCATTTCATCTGTTTTACCCTGAATAGCAGCAGAACTCAACACTTTCGTGGTTTCCTGGAACGAAGCAGCTGAGATCCAGCTATGCGTACCCAGTGAGGCCTTGGTGATACCCAGTAATAATGGAGATGAAGTAGCAGGATGAGCGTCGCGGTATTCAGCCAGCTTCTTATCAGCCCTTCTCAACACCGAATTCTCTTCCCTGATGTCACGGAGGGTAATGATCTGACCGGCTTTCAGTTTAGAACTGTCACCTGCTTCAGTTACTACTTTCTTGTCGTAGATATAATCGTTCTCCACGTTGAAGTCGAAGCGATCTTCTGTATCCCCTTCCAGGAATTTAGTATCACCGGCATCTTCAATGGTTACTTTACGCATCATCTGACGAACAATAACTTCAATATGCTTATCATTGATCTTCACACCCTGTAAACGATAAACCTCCTGGATCTCATTCACCACATATTCCTGAACCGCAAATGGTCCTTTGATCGACAGAATATCGGCTGGTGAGGTTTGTCCATCGCTCAATGCAGCACCGGCTTTCACAAAGTCACCATCCTGAACCAGGATCTGGCGGCTTAATGGAACCAGGTATTTTTTAACCACATTGTCTTTGGCTTCCACAATGATCTCGCGGTTACCACGCTTGATGGCACCGAAGGTAACCACCCCGTCAATTTCACAAACCACAGCAGGATTGCTTGGATTACGCGCTTCAAATAATTCAGTTACACGAGGCAGACCTCCTGTAATATCCTTCAGTTTGCTTAATACCCTTGGAATTTTCACCAGTACCTGTCCGCTTCTAACATCATCTCCTTCTTCCACTACGATATGTGAACCTACCGGCAGGTTATATGTTTTCTTCTCTTTTCCTTCAACAATGATACAAGGCAATTTGGTCTTATCTTTTGTTTCGATAACCACTTTCTCTCTATGACCTGTTTGTTCATCAGCCTCATCACGGTAGGTGATACCTTCGATCAGACTTTCAAATTTGATCAAACCGTTTGCTTCTGCCACGATCACGTTGTTGAACGGATCCCATGTACAAATAATATCGCCTTTGATCACTTTCTGCCCATCTTTCACGTTCAGGATGGCACCATAAGGAATATGCATCGTATTCAGTAATCTGTCAGATTTCACGTCAATATTCCTGATCTCACCGGTACGTCCGATAACCACATTGATCTTTTTACCTTCATGATTTTCGGTATGCACAGTACGCAATCCGTCGAACTGAATGGTACCGTCGAATTTAGCAGGGAGGGTTGATTCTACTGATGCAGAACCGGCCACACCACCCACGTGGAAAGTACGAAGTGTAAGCTGAGTTCCAGGCTCACCGATACTTTGTGCGGCAATGATACCCACTGCGTCACCGCGTTGAGCCAGCATACCGGATGCCAGGTTCTTACCATAACATTTCACACAAACACCGCGTTTGCTTTCGCAGGTCAGTACAGAACGGATCTCAACGGTTTCAATTCCGCTATCATCTATTTTGCGAGACATTTCAGCGCTGATCTCTGATCCCGCTTCAATTAATAATTCTTCAGTAAGCGGATGGTATACATTATGTAAAGACATCCTTCCTTCGATCCTGTCGCTCAATGGTTCAATAATATCCTCATTGTCTTTCAGGGCTGAAGTAGCGATACCACGCAGGGTTCCGCAATCTTCTTCATTGATCACCACATCCTGTGATACGTCAACCAGTCGACGGGTAAGGTAACCGGCATCCGCTGTTTTAAGGGCGGTATCGGCCAAACCTTTACGGGCACCATGGGTAGAGATAAAGTATTCCAATACACTCAAACCATCTTTAAAGTTGGCCAAGATCGGATTTTCAATGATCTCACTTCCTGATGAACCTGATTTACGTGGCTTTGCCATCAATCCCCTCAAACCTGCCAGCTGCTTGATCTGCTGCTTGCTACCACGGGCTCCACTATCCAACATCATATACACAGAATTGAATCCCTGCTTGTCGGCAGCCAATTCGCGTATAAGGGTTTCAGTTACTTTCGTATCCACACGACTCCAGATATCGATGATCTGGTTATAACGCTCGTTGTTCGTGATCAATCCCATATTGTAATTGTCCCACACCTCATCTACTTCTAACTGGGCATTATCGATCAATTGCTGTTTAACGGCCGGAATGATCAGGTCATTGATATTGAACGACAATCCACCACGGAAGGCCATACGGTATCCGAGTGTTTTAATATCGTCGAGGAATTTTGCTGTAATAGGAACACTGGTCCATTTGATGATGTCGCCAATGATCTCCCTAAGGGCCTTCTTGGTGAGCAGGGCATTGATGAAACCAACGGTCTTGGGTACATGCTGATTAAAGATCACGCGACCAACAGTTGTTTCGATCAACTTGTTGGTGAGCGAGCCATCCGCATTACGGAAATCGGCTTTTACTTTAATATTGGCATGCAGGTCTATCTGCTTTTCATTATAGGCAATGATCACTTCTTCTGCAGAATAGAAAGCTTTCCCTTCTCCTTTTACTTTTTCTGTATCGGTTGATTTCTTTCCTTTAGTAATATAATATAATCCGAGTACCATGTCCTGAGAAGGCAGGGTAATAGGCGTACCATTCTGCGGGTTCAATATATTATGCGAAGAAAGCATCAATAACTGGGCTTCCAGAATAGCGGCATTGCTCAACGGAACGTGAACGGCCATCTGATCACCATCAAAATCCGCGTTAAAGGCGGTGGTTACCAATGGGTGCAACTGGATCGCTTTTCCTTCGATCAATTTTGGTTGGAAGGCCTGGATTGACAAACGGTGCAAGGTTGGGGCACGATTCAGCATTACCGGGTGACCTTTCAATATATTCTCCAGGATATCCCAGATGATCGCTTCTTTTTTATCAACCAGTTTACGAGCACTCTTCACGGTTTTCACGATACCTCTTTCGATCAGTTTGCGAATGATAAATGGCTTGAACAATTCAGCCGCCATATCTTTTGGTAATCCGCACTCATGCATTTTCAATTCAGGACCAACCACAATAACAGAACGACCAGAATAATCCACACGTTTACCCAAGAGGTTCTGACGGAAACGTCCTTGTTTACCTTTCAGTACATCGCTCAATGATTTCAACGCACGTCCACCTTCTGCTTTTACAGCATTTGATTTACGGCTGTTATCGAACAGTGAATCGATGGCTTCCTGCAGCATACGCTTTTCATTGCGCAAGATCACTTCAGGCGCCTTGATCTCGAGCAACCTTTTCAAACGGTTGTTACGGATGATCACCCTACGATACAGGTCATTCAGATCGGAAGACGCAAAGCGTCCGCCATCCAAAGGAACCAATGGACGCAGTTCTGGTGGAATCACCGGAATATATTGCATTACCATCCACTCCGGACGGTTGTTGATACGGGTATTGGCATCGCGGAAACTTTCCACTACGCTTAAACGCTTTAAGGCATCAGCCTTACGTTGTTGAGAGGTTTCATTGGCAGCGGCATTACGCAGGTCGAAACTCAGTTGATCGAGGTCGATCCTTTGCAGCATATCATGTACCGCTTCGGCACCCATCTTGGCGATGAATTTATTTGGATCTTCATCAGGCAGGTGCTGATTATCTTTCGGTAAGGTATCCAGGATATCCAGATACTCTTCTTCCGTAAGCAGGTCACTGTAATTCTGTCCTTTATCGGCACGGATGCCCGACTGGATCACTACAAAACGCTCGTAGTATACGATGCTTTCCAATTTCTTGGAACTCATTCCCAGCAGGTAACCGATCTTGTTAGGCAAAGATTTGAAGTACCAGATATGCACTACTGGAACTACCAATTTGATATGTCCCATCCTTTCACGACGAACTTTCTTCTCCGTTACTTCCACACCGCAACGGTCGCACACGATACCCTTATAACGGATACGCTTGTACTTACCGCAGGCACATTCATAATCTTTCACCGGCCCAAAGATCCTTTCGCAGAACAAACCATCTCTTTCAGGTTTGTAGGTACGGTAGTTAATGGTTTCCGGCTTTAATACTTCACCGTAGCTTTTTTCTAAAATGCTATCGGGCGAAGCCAAACCAATGGTGATTTGAGAAAATGTTGGCCTTGGACGATTTTCTTTTTTGAATGCCATATGATAATTGATAATTAAAAATTAATAATTAATAACTCCTTCAGCACGATCCACACACAGGGGTTGCCCTGGTATTAATCAAACCTCAGGTCCAGACCCAATCCCCTTAATTCATGTACCAGTACATTGAATGATTCAGGAATTCCTGCTCTTGGAATATTGTCGCCTTTTACAATGGCTTCATATGTTTTAGCCCTTCCGATGATATCATCCGATTTAAGCGTCAACAATTCCTGCAGGATATTAGAAGCACCATAGGCTTCCAATGCCCAAACCTCCATCTCACCAAAACGCTGACCACCGAACTGAGCCTTACCTCCCAGCGGTTGCTGGGTAATGAGACTGTATGGTCCGATAGAACGGGCGTGCATCTTATCATCCACCATATGGTGTAATTTGATGATGTAGATGATCCCTACGGTCGCTTTCTGATCAAATTTATCTCCGGTTTCCCCATCATATAAATAAGTATGTCCGAATGTAGGCAATCCTGCTTTTTCAATATGCTGTGCAATCTCACTCACAGAAGCTCCGTCGAAGATCGGGGTAGCAAAACGAACGCCCAATTTTTCACCGGCCCAGCCCAATACTGTTTCATAGATCTGACCCAGGTTCATACGACTTGGTACGCCCAATGGATTCAGTACAATATCAACCGGAGTTCCATCTTCCAGGAACGGCATATCTTCCTGACGAACGATCTTGGCTACAATACCTTTGTTACCATGTCGGCCCGCCATCTTATCACCCACTTTCAATTTACGCTTCACAGCCATATACACTTTAGCGAGTTTCAATACACCAGCCGGTAATTCATCACCGATTGAGATATTGAATTTTTCGCGCTTATACCTACCCAGTTCTTCATTGAACTTGATATTATAATTGTGCAACAGGACATTGATCAGCTCATCTACTTTAACATCGCCGCTCCATCCCAATGGATTTACGTTCTGGTAATCGATATTGGCCAAGTTCTTTGCATTGAATTTGGATCCTTTACCGATCAGTACTTCACCAAAATTATTGCTCACACCGGCGCTGGTCTTTTCTTTCAGCAGGGTTTGCAATTTGTTGATGAGCAGTTCCATCAGATCTGTCTCATTCTTTTCGTGCGTTTTCTCGATCTTTTCCAGTTGTGCTTTTTCACGCACTTTGGCATTCTTATCTTTCTTGGCGCGCTGGAATAATTTTTTATTAATGATCACCCCTTCTGTTCCGCTTGGTGCTTTCAATGAAGCATCTTTGGCATCACCGGCTTTATCGCCGAAGATGGCACGCAACAGTTTTTCTTCCGGTGTAGGATCGCTTTCTCCTTTTGGAGTAATCTTACCGATGATGATATCGCCTTCCTTAATATGAGCACCAATACGGATGATACCGTTCTGGTCCAGATCCTTGGTGGCTTCTTCACTTACGTTCGGAATATCTGGTGTCAGTTCTTCTTCACCCAATTTGGTATCGCGTACTTCAATTTCAAACTCACTGATATGGATAGACGTAAATAGATCTTCCTTCACTACTTTTTCACTGATCACGATCGCATCCTCAAAGTTGTATCCTTTCCATGGCATGAAGGCCACTTTCATATTTCTTCCCAGTGCCAGTTCTCCGCCCTTGGTAGCATACCCTTCAGTAAGGAAGTCGCCTTCGCTTACTTTCTGGCCTTTCACCACGGCTGGACGCAGGTTGATGCAGGTTTCCTGGTTGGTTCTTACAAACTTGGTGAGTTTGTAAATGATCAGGTCTTCATCAAAACTAACGAGCTGTTGAATTTCATTTCTCTTGTAACGAACATGGATCTCATTGGCATCTACAAATTCAACCACACCATCACCATCTGAATGGATCTGGATACGCGCATCACGAGCAGCCTTTCCTTCCAGTCCGGTACCTACGATAGGCACTTCGGGCTTGATCAGTGGTACGGCCTGACGTTGCATGTTCGATCCCATCAGGGCACGGTTGGCATCATCATGCTCCAAGAACGGGATCAGTGAAGCACTGAGTCCTACGATCTGGTTCGGTGCCACATCCATATATTCCACTTCGTTCTTATCCAGGATCGGGAAGTCACCGGTTTGGCGACTCTTGATCTTGTCTTCCACAAAGTTTCCTTTCGCATCAATATCAATATTCGCCTGGGCGATCTTAGCAGTATCTTCTTCTTCTGCGCTCAGGAAGGTGATCTTTTTCATATCCACCTTGCCATGATCCACTTTGCGATAAGGGGTTTCAATAAAGCCCATATCGTTGATCTTAGCGTGTACGCATAAGGTTGAGATCAGACCAATGTTTGGTCCTTCCGGAGTTTCAATGGTACACAAACGGCCATAATGTGAATAGTGTACGTCACGTACCTCAAATCCCGCTCTCTCTCTGCTTAAACCACCGGGTCCGAGTGCGGAGATACGGCGTTTATGCGTGATCTCACTGAGGGGGTTGGTTTGATCCAGGAACTGCGACAACTGTGAGGTTCCAAAGAAGGAATTGATCACAGAAGAAAGTGTTCTGGCATTGATCAGGTCAACCGGAGTAAATACCTCGTTGTCCCTTACGTTCATCCTTTCACGGATGGTACGGGCCATACGGGCAAGACCTACTCCGAACTGAGCATACAATTGTTCGCCCACGGTACGCACCCTACGGTTGCTGAGGTGATCGATATCATCCACTTCACTTTTGCCATTGGTAAGCAATACCAAAGTTTTGATGATGGCGATGATATCGTCTTTTGTCAATACTTTCTTTTCGATCGGGAAGTTCAATCCCAAACGGCGGTTAATTTTATAACGGCCTACTTCGCCTAGATCGTAGCGTTTGTCGCTGAAAAATAATTTATCGATGATACCCCTTGCAGTTTCATCATCCGGAGCATCAGCACCACGCAATTGCTTGTAAATATGCTGAACGGCTTCCAGTTCACTGTTGGAGGTATCTTTATTCAGGGTGTTATAAATGATGGCATAATCACCGCTCACTTCTTCTTTCTGAATGAAGATGCTTTTCACATCCATTTCCAGGATCATGGTGATATTGGAATCATCCAATACGGTATCCCTTTCGAGTACGATCTCATTTCTTTCGATCGATACAACTTCACCGGTATCTTCATCCACAAAATCTTCTACCCAGGTGCGCAATACGCGGGCGGCTAAACGCTTTCCGATACAGGCAGCAAGGGTCTTCTTATCGGCCTTTACTTCATTGGCCATGCCAAAGAGTTCAAGGATATCCTTATCGGTTTCAAATCCTATTGAACGCAACAGGGTTGTTACCGGGAATTTCTTTTTACGATCGATATAGGCAAACATCACGTTGTTGATGTCTGTGGCAAACTCCATCCAGGCGCCTTTGAAAGGGATCACGCGGGCAGAGTAAATTTTAGTACCGTTGGGATGTACTGATTGGCCGAAGAATACACCGGGTGAACGGTGCAACTGGCTAACCACTACCCTTTCAGCTCCGTTGATCACGAATGTACCACGGGGGGTCATGTAAGGGATATTGCCCAGGAATACATCCTGCACAATGGTTTGGAAATCCACATGCTCCTCATCGTTACAGCTTAAACGCAGTTTTGCTTTTAAGGGAACGGCATAAGTGAGTCCACGTTCGATACACTCTTCAATGGTATAGCGCGGAGGATCTACGAAGTAGTCAAGAAATTCCAATACGAAAATATTCCGGGTATCAGTGATCGGGAAATTTTCCTTGAACACACGGAATAAACCTTCCACGTTACGTTTGTCGGGAGTGGTTTCTAATTGGAAAAAATCTTTAAATGACTGGATCTGGATTCCGAGCAAATCGGGTGTCTCTGCCAAAAGTTCAACTTTACCGAAATTGATACGTTTAGCAGCGGGTGTTTTTGTTGCAGACATATTTGTAAATAAGACGTTTAAGTGTGCAGAAGATCCTTTGTCAACGGGCCTTTCAGCAACAGGTGCCAACAAGCCCAAATTAAAGGAGGGCAAAGGTAGTGAAAAAATTCCGATTTTCTTACCCCGGAATACGATTTTTTGATGATTTGGAAAGGTTTTTGTGGATAAGTAAATTTATTATTAATTTTTACTATATATAGACAAAAATAAGGGCCGCAACAACCGTTGCGGCCCTCTTCAATAATTTGGCTGTTTTACCAGATTTTTGCCCTGTTTTCGGGCTTAATATACATTTTATCGCCCTCTTTTACCCCAAATGCGCCATAAAATGGGTCGAAATTAGCAGCCGGGCCATTTACCCTGAAAATTTCGGGTGAATGAGGATCGGTATTGATCCTTACCCTAAGGCTTTCCTCCCTGTCGATCAGTCGCCATACCTGGGCAAAACCTAGGAAGAAACGCTGGTCGGGGGTAAAGCCATCAATCTTATCATTACCCTGCCCTTGTTTGGTCATTTTAAAGGCATCATAGGCAATTGCCAGTCCGCCAATATCCGCCAGGTTTTCACCCAAGGTGAGTTCGCCATTCACGTGTACGCTATCGAACAAGGTATAGGCGCTGTATTGCTTAACAACCCCGCCTGTCTTGGCTTTGAACTTGTCGGCATCTTCTTTACCCCACCAGTTCTTCATGTTGCCCACGGCATCGTACTGACTGCCCTGGTCATCAAATCCATGCGTCATTTCATGTCCGATCACCATGCCGATTGCACCATAATTTACGGCATCGTCTGACGACAAATTAAAGAATGGGAATTGCAGGATACCTGCCGGGAAAACGATCTCATTATTGGTTGGATTGTAATAAGCATTTACGGTGGGTGCGCTCATGCCCCATTCGGTACGATCTACCGGCTTACCTGCTTTACCTACCATTTCATTGAAGCGATGCAGGCGAACGCTTTTTGCATTGGCATAAAGATTATTCTTATCAACGGTTACATCATCAAAACTTTTCCATTTTGAAGTATACCCGATCTTTTTCAAGAATGCATCCAACTTGGCCGTGGCTAGCTGTTTCGTGCTATCCGACATCCAGTCCAATTTTTTGATCCGGGCTCCAAATGCTTTCTGCAGGTTATTCACCAGTTCATCCATTCTTTGCTTGGCATCGCTGGTGAAATATTTTTTTACATATAACTGACCCAGCAGATCACCGAGGTTTCCATCTACAGCATTCACCATTGTTTTCCAGCGATCACTTTTTTTCTTTTGTCCGCTGAAGATTCTTGAAAAATTAAATTGTGCATCAACGAATGCACTGCTGAGTATGGAAGCATTGCGACTGATATAATCGTACTTCACTTTTATTTTCCAGCGATCAATGGGCTCACTGGCGAGCAGGGCGCTCAGGGCTTTGTAATAGCCTGGCTGACTCACGTTCACGCTATCTGTATTGATTGTTAAAGTAGTGAATAAATTTTTCCATCCCACATTAGGCGACAGTTGCTCCAGTTCTGTTACGCTCATCTTATTGTAATTGACATGCGGATCGCGAAGTTCCACCGGCGTACGGTGAGATTTTGCAATTTCGGTTTCCAGGGCAAGCAGCACTGCCGCATTTTTTGATGCAGTAGCGGTATCGTTGCCGGTTAATGAAAACAAGGCGCCGGCATATTTCACTAAGCCATTTCTTGCCGCAACGGTGGCACTGTCTTTACGGAAATAATAATCGCGTTCGGGCAATGATAAACCTGCCTGTCCGAGTATGGCAATATTTTGAGCACTATTCTTTTCATCTGCTCCTACATATAATCCGATCAGTTGGGCTTCCTCATTTTTTGAGAGTTCGGTGAGCAGGGCTATCAATTCTTTATAATCTTTCACCGCATCTATCTTTGCCAGAACGGGTTTCAATGGATCGGCACCGAGTTTTTCGATGGCAACAGTATCCATTCCGCTGGCATAATAATCGCCTACTTTTTGTTCCAGGCTACCTTTTGCAGGATTGGAGGCGATGGATTCTTCCAGAATAGACCTCAGTTTTTTCTGATTGTCCTCATACAGGGTATAGAAACTACCCCAGCCGCTCTGGTCGTCGGGTATAACGGTAGTTTTCATCCAGGCGCCATTGGCATAATGGAAAAAATCATCTCCGGCCCTGATACTGGTGTCCATACCCTTGGTATCAAAGCTGATGCTGGCAGTATCTGATTTACCGCCGTTTGATGCATTGTTGCAAGCACTGAATACCGTGATGCCAATGCCCATTGCAAGCAAAGAAATTAATTTCATATAAAATCGTTTTGGTGAATGATCTGTAAATCTGTCTAAAAAAGAACAAATTACTGAATATTTTATATGAACGGAATAAAAAAGGCCATCAGGATGGATCCTGATGGCCTTTTTTACAATTTTTTATTAATTAAGCGATCTCAACGTCAGCACCTGCTTCAGTCAATTTTGCTTTCAGGTCTTCTGCTGTTGCTTTGTCAACACCTTCTTTCAAAGGTTTTGGAGCGCCATCAACCAGGTCTTTTGCTTCTTTCAGTCCAAGTCCGGTAAGTTCTTTAACGATCTTAACCACGGCCAGTTTGTTGGCACCTGCTGCTTTCAGAATTACATCGAAAGATGTTTTTTCTTCAGCTGCTGCTGCACCATCGCCAGCACCTGCACTTACTACAACTGCAGCTGCAGCTGGTTCGATACCGTACTCTGATTTCAAGAACTCAGCCAGTTCCTGTACTTCTTTTACTGTTAAACCTACTAGTTTTTCAGCTAATGCTTTTACGTCTGCCATAATGTTTAATTTTTTCCGCCTTCATCGTTTTCTCCGGCGGTAGTTTAAAAAAATTGTTCTTTATAAATATGCATGTTGTCCATCAGCAATAATGCCTTTGTCAAGATGCAACATTCGAATGTTTACCTGCTTAATATTATTAAGCCTGTGGTGTTTCATCAGCTGCTGCTTCAGTGGCTGGTGCTTCCGGAGCGGCTTCTGCTGCCGGAGCTTCCACTGCTGGTGCTTCTGCTACTGGAGCTTCGGCTACAACTGCTACTGGAGCTTCGGCAGCTACTGCTACTGGAGCTTCTGCAACTGCTTCTTCAGCATTAGCGGCATCTTTATTTTGCAGGGCACCCAATACGCGTTGGATGGGTGATTGCAACAATCCGATCACTTCACCGATCAGTTCATTCTTGGTCTTGATCTGGGTGAGTGCTTTCAGTTGGTCGTTACCTACAAATACATCGCCATTGATAAAGGCTGCTTTCAACAATGGTTTTTCATTGTTGTTTTCCTTGCGGAAGCTGCTGATGATCAAAGCCGGATCTTTTGGATTTTCGCTGAACATCAGTGCGGTCACTTTATGCAGTGAATCGTACACGCCAGCATATTTATCCGTATCGAGGCTTTCCAGTGCCTTTTTGATCAGGGTATTCTTGGCTACTTTCATTTCTACCTGCTTGGTAAAACAATGGTTGCGCAATTTGCCGATCTGGGCTACGGTCAGACTTTCTGTATCCGTGATGTAGAAGTTATTATACTGAGCGAATTTGCCTTTCAGCAATTCGATCACTTCATTTTTTTCCTGTTTAGTCATAACAATTATTTTTATCTCCTGATGAATACCCGGAGCATTTCAGATTTAGTTGTTAACAGATTTCGTGTCGATCAATATGCCCGGGCTCATGCTACTGGCCATGCTAACACCTCTCAGGTAAGTACCTTTAGAGGAAGATGGTTTCAGTTTGAGGATTGCATTGATCAGCTCCTGGCTGTTCTCTGCAATTTTTTCCGGAGTAAAACTTACCCTTCCGATAGACGCGTGGATGATACCCACTTTATCTACTTTGAAAGCGATCTTACCGCCTTTGAGGTCATTGATGGCGCCTGCCACATCATTGGTTACCGTACCGGTCTTAGGATTCGGCATCAGGTTACGAGGACCTAATACTTTACCCAGTTTACCGATCTTCGGCATCACTGATGGAGTGGCCACGATCACATCAATATCTGTCCAACCGCCTTCGATCTTGGTGATGAACTCATCCAATCCCACAAAATCAGCGCCGGCCGCTTTGGCTTCTGCTTCTTTATCAGGGGTACACAAAACCAATACACGCTTCGTTTTACCGGTACCGTGAGGTAGAGAAACCGTACCGCGAATGGCTTGGTCTGCTTTTTTAGGATCTACACCCAACTTGATGTGCAGGTCTACAGAGCTATCGAATTTAGTGGTGTTTACTTCTTTTACCAGGGTTGATGCTTCCTTTAAGGAATATGCTTTATTAATATCAACCTTAGCATTTGCCAATTTTCTTTTTTTCGTAATCATTTCTTACAAATTTTTGAAGTCCCGAACCATCGGGACAGGTTGATAATTAATTTTCCCAGGGGGCTTTTCCGTCAACGGTTAATCCCATACTGCGTGCAGTACCGGCGATCATGCTCATGGCACTGTTCAGGGTAAAGGCATTCAGATCGGCCATTTTATCTTTGGCGATCTCTTCTACCTGTTCCCAGGTAACCTTACCCACTTTCACGCGGTTAGGTTCCTTACTGCCACTGGTGATCTTGGCTGCATCCATCAATTGAACGGCTGCGGGGGGAGTTTTGATGATGAAGTCGAACGACTTATCTGCGTAAACTGTAATTAATACAGGAAGTACTTTTCCGGGTCTATCCTGGGTTCTGGCATTGAACTGCTTACAGAATTCCATGATGTTGATTCCCTTAGAACCCAATGCAGGTCCTATTGGTGGTGCAGGATTGGCCTGTCCTCCTTTACACTGGAGTTTGACATAGCCGGTGATCTCTTTTGCCATTTTTTTTAATTTAATTGGTGATAGCGTCTGGCCTATGGCTAGACTCCCAAGTCAATATAATTCTAAAAAAGAACTTTTTTGGGACGGCGAAGGTAGGGAAAAAATCAGAGAAAAATATGAATTTCCTGCTTTTTTTATTAGTGCGACCCTTGAAATAAAAAAAATATATAATTAATATATCCGCAACACAACCTATTCTTTCTGCCACCCGATTAGACAAATAACAACAGATTCAAAATATTTTAAATAATTTCTAATTAACATATTAATTGCAAGGAGATTAAGTAGATTAATAACGCTATTGAGTTCGCCTGCACCAAAAACTATATTATGAAAAAGAATTTCCTTCTTTTTTGCTTTATTGCTATATCTAATCTTGCCTTTTGCCAGTTTCCAGCCCCATATTGTAATGAATTCTACCCTTCTGGAGTAGAACCCATCACGCTGGTAACTTTTCAGAGCATAAACAATGCTTCATCAGCAATAGCCGGCGGAACAGCTCATGAAGATTTTACTTTATCCGTAACCGCCGCAAGCGTGATTGCCGGAAGCAGTTACACGATGTCCGTAAGAGGAAATACAGTAGGAAATTTTATCAATTATATCCGGGTTTTCATCGATTGGAACAATGATGGCGACTTCCTGGACCCGAACGAGAGTTACGACATCGGAACCATTACTAATTCTTCCGGACTGGATGGCTTGCAGGCAGTCAATACCATCGTGGTACCTCCCGGAACTACAAATGGCTATAAAAGGATGCGGGTAACAAAAAAATATGCTGGTTACCAGACTCCGTGTAACACAACCGGGTACGGACAGGCAGAAGATTACCAGGTTCGTGTATATTCAATGGAGCCTTACTGCACCGAAGCGTATCCATCAAATGTAGAACCGATCACATTGGTCACCTTCTTCTACAACGCAGTATCATCAAGTGCAGTTGTAAATGGCTCGCCGGAGAATGAAGACTTTACCAATATTGCTCCTACAAGGGTCGTTGCAGGAAGGTCATATGCCATTTCGGTGAAAGGGAATACCGATGGCATTCCTTATACAGATTATATCAGGGCTTTCATCGATTGGAACAATGACGGAGATTTTTTTGATGCAGGAGAAAGTTATGATATTGGAACCATCACCGGTTCAACCGGGCTTGATGCAATACAAGCATCCAACTTTATTGCTATTCCACCAGGTACTCCGGCTGGTAACTATCGCATGCGGGTCAGTAAAAAATATGCCGGATATCCTCCTCCCTGCAATACTGGTGGCTTTGGCCAGTCGGAGGACTATCTCATCCAGGTTTACAGTATGGCACCCTACTGTACTGATTCATACCCGAGTAATATTGAGCCCATCACGAAAGTGGATTTTTCAGCCATTTCTAACTGGACAAATGCATTGCTAAATGGATCTCCAGATAATGAAGACTTTACCTATATCAATGGCGTGGTAGTGCCGGGAAATACATACACGATGAAAGTGGCAGGTAATACGGATGGAAATTATACGGATTATATTTCGGTTTTCATTGACTGGAATGGTAATGGCGACTTCCTTGATCCTAACGAAGTATTTAATATTGGAACCATCACCAATTCTACCGGGCAAGATGCAATATTCATTTCCGGACCAATTGCTGTTCCCGCAGGAACAAGCCTCGGCAATAAACGAATGCGCGTGGTAAAACATTTTGGTGGTTATTTAAGCCCCTGTACTTCCTATGGATTCGGACAATCGGAAGATTATACACTCTCTGTTGTTGGCTCCATTAAAGCCGTGCTTTCTACCGGTAACGCATACCTGCAAGGCGATTATGTAGAAGTAGGAATCAATCAATGCGGTGGATGGGGTACCACTACTACGGCACCGCAAGGGTACCATGCAAGAAGCGGTGTAACAATTGCTTCAAACTATAATGCACAACTAAGTCTTGGTTTTGTAGCAGATCCCGATAAAGATGGTTGGACAACTGGAAGCCCAAGTAAATACAACGGGGATTATTTTATGCCGGCATCTCCTTATATTGGCTGGGGCATAAATTTTAATGGACTTAGCTATGGTACCGATCGTACAAATTCCACCCAAACTAATTGCGCACTGATGGTGGGCACTAGCAACCCAAATCAAACCTTTTCCGGGGTCAACGTCTCTGCCACCGGTTATGCAACAAAAGCAGAATCGGTTTGGGAGGGCACCCATAACGGGTTAAAGATCCAGAAAATAACTACAGTAAAACAAGACAAGGTATATTTCACTGCACGGATAAAAATTTATAACACAACCGCCTTTTCTATTTCGAATATCTATTATGGTGAGTACATAAATCCCGACCCAGAAGCCTATTATAATGACATATATACAGCAAACCTCAATACCATTAACACAATTGTGAACCAGAATCCCACAAATGGGCAGGCACTGGTTCAGGCTATAAGTAGCCCTCACAATGTTTATGTAGCGTTGGGCACAAAAGATTGCCGGGCCAAGGTTTTCAGAAGTCCATCAAATGTAGTTCCAAATTTTTCACCAATCAATTGGTATAGTGGCGGTGGAAATGTTTCTTTAACTGGTGCCGATGCTATTGCTACTAACCTTTGTTATGGTATTGCCTATAATATTGGCACCCTGGCTCCCGGAGACAGTACCAGTTTTCTGTATACCTATATTCTGAAAGCCACCGATTTTGATGAGGCCCTCTCAGAAACAGAACCCAGTTTCCTGTCCAACAATATCAGCATCCTCAATGACGGCACCATCACACCTTGTGCAAATACACCTGTGGATGTATCCATCGTAGATGGTGATTATTATAATTGGGTATGGAGTCCGGCGAGCGGACTGAATACTACAACCGGAGAAAATGTTACGATCACTCCAGGCACGACACCAATCACATACACAATAACGGGAACGGGTACCTGCGCAAACAAGACCATTACCCTCAATGTAAATCCTGTTAATACTACAGACGTAGTGACCACTCCAGCCAGTATCGTTAAATGCATCTCAGATCCTCCGGTGTTGCTAACTGCAAGCGGGGGCGATTTTACTGACGCAGTGATCCTGAATGAAAAATTCAATTCGTTATATGATAACTGGACGAAGCTCAATAATTCAACAGGCGGTGTTCCTGCCAATGCTGCTTGGACATTAAGACCGAATAATTATTTATATGCGGCTACTACTTTTAACAGCAATGACAATACACAGTTTTACCTGAGCAACAGTGATGCCCAGGGCAATGGAAGTACCATCGCTACCATCCTTCAATCACCCGCATTTAGCACCTTGAATTACAACAGTGTGAATCTTAGCTTTTATCATTATTTCCGCGAAGATGCTGCAGCAAGCACGGCTGTAGTTGAAGCATCTACCGATAGAATAAACTGGACCAACCTGCAGACCTATACCAGTACCACTGGAAGCAGTAGCAGTTTTTCACTGGAGACCATTGCATTAACGCCCGCATTCATTGACCAGCCACTGGTGTATATCCGTTTCAAATATGATGGTTCCTGGAGTAGTTATTGGGCAATTGATAATGTGCAGGTAACAGGTAGCGGACAACCCCTTGTATGGGCCCCGATCACTGGATTATACAACGATGCTGCAGGAACGATCCCCTACACAGGTGTCATTACCACAAGCGTTTATGCCAATCCCGCTCTAACAACAGTTTACACTGCTTCTTCACTGGTTGGCAATTGTTCTAAAACAGCAGATGCAACAGTCACGGTAAATAACCCTACCAATATTCTGGCCGGCGTAGTAGGTGCTGGAACCTGTCAGAATAAAGCGGTTGATAATGCTGGCACGGTTTATAATGCAACCAGTTGCGACCTGATCGGAAAAGTAACTCCTGCTGGTGCCAGTCCGGTAGCTGGTGATATAAACATGTGTGTAACCCTGGATGATATGGCAGGGCCCTTACCAGAATTCAATGCAGAGCCCTATCTTACCCGGCACTATGATGTGGAACCCGCACTCAATGCAGCAACAGCTACAGCCAGGGTAACTTTCTATTTCACGCAGGAAGAATTTGATAATTACAATGCCAAAAATTCTGTGTGGCCCGATCTTCCAACCGGCCCGGGTGATGTAGTTGGTATTGCCAATCTCCGGATGTCACAATACCATGGCACCCCTACTTCAACACCCTCCAGTCCGGGCCAATACACCGGCACCGGTGAATATATTGATCCAGCTGATGTAGATATCGTTTGGAATGGCAGCTACTGGGAAGTAACCATTGACGTAACAGGTTTCTCCGGATTTTATGTGCACACCAATTTTAGATATATTCTGCCCATTACCCTGAACTACTTTAACGGCAATACAAATGGCAACGACAATATCCTGAACTGGAAAGTAAATTGCAACAACACTAACGGCATCAGTTATACGCTGGAAAGAAGTGGAGATGCTGTGCACTATACCGGCATCAGCGACTATCATCCCAGCTTTGCTCAATGCGGATCGCCATTTAGTTATACGGATGTGAACGCCCCTAAAGGCATCAATCACTACCGGCTAAAAATTATAGCTCCAGATGGTGCGATCAGTTATAGTAACCAAGTGGTTTTGTCGAATGATTACAAAGGTTCCGATATCATCAACCTTTCACCGGTTCCGGTACCAGCCGACGGGAATTTTGCACTCACCCTGGTAACCGAAAAACAAGGTAAGGCGGAACTGACGATCATGGATCTTCAGGGAAGAGTGGTATTACGTAAACCGATCAACGTAGTAAAAGGCGCCAATATGTACAACCTGAATATTGCGGAACTGGCCGCGGGATCATACCAGTTGATCGAGTACCGACAGGATCAACCGACAAGAACGATCCGGTTTGTAAAATTATAAAAGCAAGCGTTATATCTTCAACAAAGACAGACAGAAACTAAAAAGCCCATCCGATTGGATGGGCTTTAATTTATTTGTATCGCATTAGGATATCTTTTCCACCTGCATATAGCTAAGTTCAACGGGAGTAGCCCTTCCGAAGATCTTCACCTGTACTTTTAATTTTTTCTTCTCGTCATTCACTTCTTCAATCACACCGTTGAAATCGTTGAACGGACCGTCGATGATCTTGATGGTTTCGCCAATGATGAATGGTTCACTCATCGTCATACCACCTGCATCGCTCATTTCATCTACTTTACCCAGCATCTTGTTCACTTCCGACTTACGCAAAGAAATGATATTGCCCTTTGATCCTTTTCCATCGGTAAGGAAGTGCATCACATTGCTGATATTGCTCATCGATTGGATCATATCATCATGCAGTTTGCCGTCGGCCACTTCAATCATGATATACCCGGGATAGAAATTTCTTTCACGCATCACTTTTTTACCATTCACTACCTTGTACACTTTTTCTACTGGTAAAAAAACCTGCTTTACTATATTGGTCCAGCCATTGCGCACAATATCCTTATCCAGGTATTCCTTGATCTTCCGCTCCTTACCACTCACTACGCGCAGCACATACCATTTGCTTTCCTTTTCGGCCTTCTCCACTTTTTCTACTGCAATTCCTGTTGTTTCTTCCATGTTATTTGAATAAAGAATAAATGAATTTCATTGAGCCGGTTGCAGCAAAGTCCATTACCCAAACCACAAAAGTGATCATCAGGGTAGCCCCCAAAACGATCATTGTAGATTGTTGCAACTGATCCCATCCTGGCCAGGTTACTTTCTGTACCAGTTCTTTGTAAGAATCTTTTAAGTATGCGGTTAATTTATTCATATCATTAAATCATTTAAAAATTAAAACGGTGTAAAGCGGCTCAGTGTAAGCGTTAAAGGTACATTACCTTAAACGTTAAACCTGCAACCTTAAACACTTCATTCGCACGGGCACTAGGATTCGAACCCAGATCAAAGGTTTTGGAGACCCGTATGCTACCGTTGCACCATGCCCGTATTATTTAGACCCGTATCTCGCCTGAGGCGAGACCATGCCCTTATTATTCAGACCAGAATCTCGCCTGCGGCGAGACCATGCCCGTAATTGCTACCAAACAGCTTTGAAAGTGGATAGTAAGCGTATAAAAATAAAGAACTTTTAAAAAAGCAAAGTACCTAAGCGGATCGCCTAAGTACTTTGCAAAGTTATTAAAAAGCTTCCACAAAGTCCCCCTTCGGGGATGCAGGCGCTTTATTTTACGATTTCGGTAACCTGGCCAGCACCTACGGTACGACCACCTTCACGAATCGCGAATTTCAATCCTTTCTCCATTGCGATCGGCTGAATCAGCGTTACGTTCAATGAAGTATTATCGCCAGGCATCACCATTTCTGTACCGGCATTCAAAGTTACCTCTCCGGTAACGTCAGTAGTACGGAAATAGAACTGAGGACGATATTTGTTGAAGAATGGAGTATGACGTCCACCTTCTTCTTTGCTCAATACGTAAACCTCTCCTTTGAATTCAGTATGCGGAGTGATAGAACCTGGTTTGCAAAGTACCATACCACGACGGATCTGAGTTTTCTCAATACCGCGCAATAATAAACCTGCATTATCTCCAGCTTCACCTTCATCGAGTAATTTTTTGAACATCTCAACACCAGTACAAGTTGTAGCCAGTGGTTTGTCCATCAAACCTACGATCTCAATGGCTTCACCCACTTTGATACGACCTCTTTCAATACGACCGGTAGCAACAGTACCACGACCAGTGATTGAGAATACATCCTCAACACTCATCAGGAAAGGAAGGTCAACCAACCGTGGAGGTAATGGGATATAGCTATCCACAGCATCCATCAGTTCGTCAATTTTCTTAACCCATTTTTCTTCTCCGGCTAAAGCACCAGTAGCAGAACCCTGGATGATCGGTGTGTTATCACCATCAAAACCATATGAGGTCAGCAGTTCGCGGATCTCCATTTCAACCAGTTCCAATAATTCAGGATCATCTACCAGATCAACTTTGTTCATGAAAACAACGATCTGAGGTACACCTACCTGACGAGCCAACAAGATGTGCTCTTTGGTTTGTGGCATTGGACCATCGGTAGCCGCTACCACTAAGATAGCACCATCCATTTGGGCAGCACCCGTGATCATGTTCTTCACATAATCCGCGTGACCCGGACAGTCAACGTGCGCATAGTGACGCGCAAGTGTAGCATACTCCACGTGTGCAGTATTGATCGTGATACCCCTTTCTTTTTCTTCAGGTGCACCATCGATATCATCATAATTTTTTTTCTCCGCTAAACCTTTTTTTGACAAAACATCGGTTATAGCGGCTGTAAGTGTTGTTTTACCATGATCCACGTGACCGATAGTACCAACGTTAAGATGGGGTTTATCCCTCTTGAAAGATTCTTTTGCCATTGTTTAAATTTTAATATTTGTTTTGAAAATTGGTTTTCATTTAAAGTCTGTAAACCATGGACCTATTATGTTATAAGTGCTAAGCACCCGAATGAATTCTTTGAGCCATCAGTGAGAATCGAACTCACGACCCTCCCGATTTCAATCGGGATGCTCTACCACTGAGCTACAACGCATCTTTTTCAAATATCTTCTCGAGCCATCAGTGAGAATCGAACTCACGACCCTCCCGATTTCAATCGGGATGCTCTACCACTGAGCTACAACGCATTACTTTTCAAATATATTCTCGACCCATCAGTGAGAATCGAAATCACGACCCTCCCGA
>CAIRHQ010000042.1 GCA_903878475.1 uncultured Bacteroidota bacterium
GAATGCAGTTGGAGCTGCATACACACTTGGTGTTTGTGTACCTGCTACATAAGCATTGGTAGTGGTTGCATTGTTATACAAGCCAGCTGCCGGAGACCATGTGTACGTTAATGGAGATCCAGAACCACCCGGAGTGGTATAGTCGATCTTGATTTCCCATGAAGTAAGATTACCTAGATCAGGAGCACCTGCATCATAAGCAGCCAATGTCCAGTTTCCGTTTGGAGTTGAGTATAAGCTGCTCCATGTAGAAGTGGTTGGTGCGTAGCCTACAGGACCACCAGCCAATGTGAAACCAAATGCAGTAAATGTAGCACCTACAGCATCCGCTTTAAATGTACCTGTGAAAGGTGCAGTACCCGCATCAAGTGCAGTAACACCTGTAGAGCTGATCACGGTATTCACAAAGTTGGCACCAGGATTATTTGTTTTATTCAACAAAGCATCGAGGTTAAAGATCTGACCGTTTGGCGCTTTCAGTACCATTACCACATCACCTACATAAGCGTGGGTGATATTGGATTTGATGCTGATACCAGTAACGGTTGCAGTACCAGGGATACCCGATACAGCGATAGTACTAGTTGCTGCAGTGGCAGGAGGATTCGGGAAGTTACCTTCAGGAATAGCCACATTGATGGCGCCTGATGTAAAGGTAGCTGTACCCGGAACCGGAGGTGCCAGAGAGCCGGTAGATAATAATAAACCATTGATACCTGCAACACCACCACAACCTGAAGTTGGAGTAACCGCTACATTCGGTAAGGCTTTAACAGTAAGGATCGCTCCGTTAGAGAAGGCAACCGGAGGACAAGTTCCACTTACTGCGCAACGATAACGATTACCGTTCATGGTAAATGGTGCTCCGGTGATGGTTAAAGTAGTGGTGGTTGCACCAGCATACACACCACCGTTAGTGATGTTGGTATAGGTAACACCAGCATTGGTGCTTTCCTGCCATTGGTAACTGATACCCGTACCCGTAGCTGCAACTGTGAAGGTTGTATTTAATCCGGTACAAATACTAGTGGCTGTTGGTTGTAAGGTAACAACAGGCCGTTGATTTACATTCAATGTAATAGAAGCTGTACGGATACAACCTCCACCATTGTTATGTGTAACGGTATAAGTAGTAGTAGTAATTGGGGATGCTGCTACAGGGTTTGAAGTTGTTGAACTTAAACCAGCTGCAGGCGTCCACAAGAATGTTCCACCAACTACGATTCCGCCTGGAACTAGAACCGATCCGATCAGATCCTGGATCAGGTGTGTATTAGGGAATCCTATTGAAGCATATGTAATCGGGGTGGCAATACCACAGGCTGATGATGAAATATAACTTGGAGATGTTTCTGCTGCTGAAGTAGCACCTGGGAAGTATCTCGTATTAACTACGCCGGCAGTTACAACTTCCACAACAATTGTTTGTGAATTGGCAACTGTAGGAGGCGTGGCAAATGTAGCCGTTTGTATAGCATTACTAAGGTTAGCTACGCTTACCGTTTGTGTAGCGATTAACGTGCGTGTACCACCCGGGAATGCACCACCAGTTTGGTTATAAAGGTTAACGGTCACGTTTTGCGGACCACCAGTGGAAATTTCAACAGCGAACCTTACTGAGGTTATCGTAAAGTTACCTGTTACCGCTGGATATGCGGTAAGATTATATGCACGCCAGTAGCTGTTTATAGATGTTGTAGCAGCCGTGCCGCATGAAACGCCAAGGCCTGTTGTAACTGTTGTGTTACCTCCAGTTGCCGATGCGGTAACAGGAGTTGAGCTACCACCATCCATAACCGTTAGCCTGGCCGGATCTCCATTACAAATAGTTGTACCCACATCCGATACAATGGTCATAGCGGTTAAAGCAGTAACCTGTACTGCAGCTGTTGTAGAATAAGCGCCGGCACAACCGGAAGCTTGTACAAATGCGCGGTAGTAAGTGGTTACTGATAAATTGGTATACGTTAATGTAGTGGTTGTATTGGCAATGATTGACCAAGGACCTGCCAGGTTGGTAGCAGATTCCCACTGGATCACGTTACCGGTATAACCGGAAAGCGTGAGGGTTCCATTATTGGTTGCTGTACAATACACCGTATTTGCAGGAGAAAGTGTACCGCCGGTAGACAAGGTCACTACGGTTAAGATTCCTGCATTACTATTGGCAGCTGGCGAACAAGTTCCGCTCACTACGCAACGATATTGATAAGTATTCATACCCACCGTAACACCGGTAAGGGTAACTGTACTGGTTGTAGCTCCAGAATAAATACCACCATTGGTGATATTGGTCCAGGTTCCACCACCATTGGTACTTTCCTGCCATTGGTAGGTTAAACCAGCACCGTTAGCAGCAACACTGAATGAAGTACTGGTTGTTACACAAACCGTAACATTTACGGGTTGAGTGGTAACAGCCGGAGCTGTATTCACCGTCAGTATAGCAGCATTAGACGTTGCAGCCGGAGGACAACTACCGGTTACTACACAACGATATTGGTAGTTATTCATTACTGCAGTAACAGCTGATATAGACAAGGTAACTGTAGTAGCACCTGAGTAGATACCGCCATTGGTTATATTGGTCCAGGTACCACCACCGTTGGTGCTTTGCTGCCATTGGTATGTCAGCGCTGGTCCGGTAGCAGCCACTGTAAAGCTGGCCCCTGTTCCAACGCAAGAAGTAACAGCAGAAGGATGAGATGTAACTGTTGTTCCGCCGGTGAATACAGATAAGATACCTGCATTTGAGTTGGTGGTAGATCCGCCACAACCGCCGCTAACTGCGCAACGATATTGATAAGCGTTCATACCCACGGTAACACCGGTAAGGGTAACTGTAGCTGTAGTAGCACCACTGTAGATACCACCATTGGTTATATTGGTCCAGGTTCCACCACCATTGGTGCTTTCCTGCCATTGATAAGTAAGAGGAGTACCGGTTGCTACAACAGTGAAAGTTGCATTGGTTCCGGCACAAACATTGGCATTACTAGGTTGGGTAGTTACTGCTGGAGCACCACTGCCCACTGTTAAGGTTACAGCATTTGAGTTAACAGCAGCTGCACAACCGCCACCTACTACGCAACGATATTGATTAGCATTCATACCCACGGTTACACCGGTAACGGTTAAGGTAACAGTAGTAACACCTGAATAAGGTGCAGCATTGGTTAAATTTGACCATGTACCACCACCATTGGTACTTACCTGCCATTGGTAGGTAAGGTTGGTACCAGTAGCAGCAACAGTAAAGGTTGTATTTGCACCGGCACAAACTGAAACAGCAGATGGCTGAGTAGTGATGACTGCACTTGGAGGCAAAGTAAATGTTGGTGTTTGGTCAGTTGCACTGGCCGAGCTACCCTGAGATGCATTCCATCCCATACCACGTTTTGCAAAAGCGGTCCAGATGGCACAATAGTGAGCGCCACCGTAAAGGTTCTGATCAGCAGTAAGGATCGCATTTCTTGCATCGATGAATCCGGGAGAGCAAGGTTGCAGTTTCAATCCTTCCATCATCAGTTTAAAGGCCACTGAGTTTCCGCCCGCACCTGCATTATTAAATAAGTTGGTATTGATACCATCGGTTTGGATAAGGCTCCAGGTCATTTCCCAAAGCACCTCACACCAGATCTCTCCAATATTATGCACCTCTGTTCCAATTGGAGCAACGCCCATATTGGCATAGGTCAATGGATTCACTGCGATATCAGTACAATATTTGTAATTACGTATACCCGCGCCAGTTATTGCCTGACCAAAAGCGTAAGTACCCATGGCGCGAGGTTTTGTAACACCATCGGTAATTGCAGCTGTTGACCAGTCGGT
The DNA here is from genome assembly GCA_903878475.1 of uncultured Bacteroidota bacterium. Lineage (GTDB taxonomy): Bacteria > Bacteroidota > Bacteroidia > Chitinophagales > Chitinophagaceae > Ferruginibacter. The sequence goes on from CAIRHQ010000042.1 coordinate 3,835, forward strand.
AGTAAGCATCAGGGCAAAATAATCGCTCCATCCTTCACCACCTTCTTCGGCATTGCCTAAGCAAGATGTAGTGGCAGGTCCGCCGGTTAAGCGGTTACTTACACCATGGAAGAATTCATGGGTGATGATTCCGTTATCGATATCACCATCCAACTGAATGGTACCCGGAGGGGTAGATGACATGGTTATGTTCACGTTACCACCTACCTGTGCAGCGATGGTAGCACCATCCACATCAGAGATCATGATGGCAGGAATAATAATGGTATTATCGGTACCGCCCATGATGATGGGAGCACCGGGTGCATTATTCACCATTACCACCCCAATGGCGCCAGCCACCTGGGCATTTTTCACTTTAATGGCAAACGTACAAGTTCCTCTTTTGATCAAGGCCACTTTACCAGTAAGGGTATTAGCAGGAGCAGCACAAGCTTCGTGAGTAGTACCTGCAACGTCATCATTATACCATATTAACTGACCGGTAACTGGTCCTACATTACCCAAAAGGTTTGCAGTACTCATGGCACCTTCCACAGCGGTATATGGTCCGGCGATAGATGCCGGTGAATTCACTACAAAGGTTAACACTCCAGCTGCAGGACTCCACAGATACATTTGCATCCTGGGTTTGCTACCGTCGGGAGGAGTTGACATATTAGCATTGTTCAATCCGCCACCATCTTGTCCGTCGGCTTGTACATAGTCGGTTCCAACACCACCTCTACCCTGGTTGCTATTCTGGAAATTACCACCTGGTTCATCAAATCCATATTTATAGGTAATATCATGACAGATATTATTCCAGTAAAACAGGTTAGTAAGCGCGAATTGCTGAAAAGAAGCAGTTGTAGGCGCTACGGTATAGTTGGGAGGGAAATTGAAGTTAAGTGGGTCGGGCGAAGTAGTAGATGTGGCCATGATACCGGCATTACTATTATTGTTCGCCTGATCTTCGTGCGCGTGCACGTTATTACCACGGCTGGTGGTATAATCTAGTGTTCCATCATTATGCCATCCCAGAGAAACCGCATTACCACCGGCAAGGGTCCAAGGATTGGTGCGTACGGCAGCGGTACCACCCGGGTGGATGGGACTTTCAGCCGGATAAGGGATCACGGTATAGTTAACAGTGGTAACCAACAGCGGACTATTATCATCTGTGGTAGTACCGGCAGTTAATGTATTGGTATTGGCCTGAGCCGCTACGCCGTTCCATAATAATATATTATGTGCATCGTAGTAGCTGGTTTGAACCTTATAACCGAAATTATCAAGGTTCTCAAAAATGGTATAGTTGTTCTTGTTGAGTACAGTATTGCGACTGGCATCAACCCTGATAACCCAATAATCGGCTGTTGTTTGGAGGGCCAGAGAAACCTGCCATCCCAATTTTATTTTGATATCTCTTCCTTCTTCAACCGGAACCCAGATCAGTTCGGCGGTTACATTTTCGCGGGCACCGCTGAGTTTGCCAAAATCAACTTTCTTACCATTATCGGTAGTGTTGATGGCTGTCACAGAAGCCGGTACCGGAACCTTTGATTCGGTAAAGGCAGCTCGTACCGCATCGCTGGGGTTATTAGCCGGAAATGCAGACTGGCCGTTGCTTCTGGTATCCATGTTCTTCAGGAAAGATCCTGCATGAGACATCAGCTTTTCGCCTTTAAATGCGAGCACGATGATCTGATTAAAAACCGGAAGCCCCTTATAGGTTTGGGTAAGGTATACGTGTTGCATACCAGAGGTTTTATCAAAATAAGAATTGCTCACCATGTAATTGCTGAGATCATCTTTTGATAAACCAATTGCTTCGCTGTTTTTGGAAACAAGCAGATTCGCCAGGCCATTATCGCTGTACTGAGCCTGAACGAAAAAAGACAGCAATAAGCATGCTGCCAGAAGGAAATTTTTCTTCATAATATAGAAATTAGTTTTTGGTGTGCCCCGTTTTTAGGCACAATAGTTTTCAAACTTAGCTAAAAAAATTTAAAAATGGATAATTGTTAACGAAAATATCTGCTTGGGGTAGAGGGGTTTAGCGGGGATGTTTAAGGTTTAAGGTTTAAAGTTTAAGGTTGGGTGAACGTTTAAGACGTTTAAGGGTTTAAGTCGTTTAAGGTTAAGGAAAGTAGTGTTATCAGCTTAATGCCTGGAATTGAATGAACATCCAACATCCAACTTCCAACCGCCAACTTGAAGTTGAAATTACCCGAAAATGCCGGTGTTTTTCCCATGGAACGCCCTATTTAGTGGATTAATTTTAACAGAGCGGTTTTAAAGACCGCTGCAGGCAGATGATCATTTCACTAAAAAAAATATTGCATAAGAACAGGTTTCGGATCGGGATCTTTTTTCCGTCGGGGGCTATGGAGAATGGATTGGTGAAGCGGATGGGCGCGCTGTATTCCAAAACCTTCCGGTGCTGGCATTTGCCGTATAGCCGTGACTGTTATATAATGATTCAGGAAACTTTTAAAGGATATACGATACATGCCGAGAACAAGACCGCAAACGTACCCGAAGAAACGGCTCCGGCTTTTGGGCTGATCCTTCCGGCCCTGGAAAGAACGGTTCCCGAAAAGCGAACCGGCAAAAAGATATTACCGCTATCAGATATTAATCCGAAGAATGTGGCAGCCTGGTTACAGATGGAGCAACAATTGCAGTTGAAGGGATACAGTGACAGTACGCAGCGCACGTACAAGAATGAATTTTTGATCTACCTGAAACAATTGAAACAGGTGGCTGCGGAGGATATGCCCGAAGCGCGGATAAAAAATTATCTGCAGTATTGTTATACCACGTTAAAGTTATCCGAGAACACGATCCATAGCCGGATGAATGCCCTTAAATTTTATTACGAGCAGGTATTGGGCCGCGAAAAATTCTTTTATGAGATACCGAGGCCGAAGAAACATTTGCAATTGCCCCGGGTGATCAGTGAAGAGAAGATACTGGAAGGATTGCTGGCGATCCAGAACATTAAGCACCAGACCTTATTGCTTACGGCTTACAGTGCCGGATTGCGGGTAAGCGAGGTAGTTAGGTTGCGGATCACGGATATCAATGCCGACAGGATGCAGATCTTCATCAGCAAGGCCAAGGGGAAAAAAGACCGGATGGTTACCCTCAGCAGTTTTACGTTGCAGGCCCTGCGGGTATATTTGGAAGCCTATAAGCCGCGCAACTGGATCTTTGAGGGGCAACCCAACACGGATCATATCAGTATACGCACGGCGCAGGAAATATTTAAGCAGGCATACCAGAAACTGGGCCTGCCTCCTTCTGTATCGTTCCATAGTTTGCGGCATAGCTATGCCACGCATTTACTGGAGAACGGAACCGACATTAAATATATACAGGAGTTGCTGGGGCATAATGATATAAAGACCACGTTGCGGTACACGCATGTGAGCATGAAGGCGATACAGAAAATTGAAAGTCCGCTCGACAAGATCATTCGCAAGCAACAGTTAAAACTTGATAATGATAAAAAAGACGAGACCAAATAACCCCTGGCCTATTCAAATTACACTGTGCCAGTAACTCGCGTTTTTGTATTGTTGTCGATCTATTAGAAATTTTTAAATATTTGGATTATATTTACTTTCAAACGATTTTAAATAGATAGGAGTTTTTCCTAAGCCAGGAAAGAGCGTCTATTAAAGCGTTAGACCGCTATGCTGCGGCACAGTATTTAACTCGGAACTTTCGGATTTTTAGTCGACTATTTTTGATCGCGGGTCTCTAATTTTATAAAAAAATGATTTTTGTAATAAAGAAATAAATGCCAGGCTTTTATTGATAGCACATCGGCTAACATGGGGTTTGGCGCAAGCCTAAATTTTTTATAACTTTTAACAACACTTAACTAGCCGGCCTGACGCCAAGCCCTGTTCGTTAGTGGCAATTAAACCACCCCTCTTTTCAATAGTCTAAGATAAAAACTAACAAGAATAACGATGAAACTTTCAATTTTAGTCGCAACAATTTTAATTTCTCTATTATCGTGTAAAAAGTCAGAAACTCCTGCTCAACCAGCAGCTGATAAGCTGAGTGAACAAAAAATTATCAATTTGACCGTTGATGGAAACGCAAGAAGTTTTATAATTTATCTCCCGGCCGGTTACAATAATGCCGGTAAAATGCCTTTGATTTTTGTTATTCACGGAGGCAGTGGAACACCAGATGGTATGATAAACATCGCAAATTTTAAAACCATTTCAGACAGAGATAAAACAGTTTTAGTCTATCCAGCAGGGATTCAAAATAATTGGAATGACGGACGACCAACACCTCCCAATCAATTAGGCATTAATGATGTGAGCTTTTTCAACCAGGTATGCGATTATATGATTGCAAACTATTCGGTTGACGGAGCAAGAATTTATGCAACAGGAATTTCAAATGGTGGCTTTATGTCTTCAAGATTAGGCTGTGAGTTAAGTAGCAGAATTGCCGCTATTGCAGTTGATGCAGCAACCATTGAAGCCACAAGCATTGCATCAAGTTGTAATCCAGGAAGACCAGTTCCTGTCATTTATATTCATGGAACAACGGATCCACTTGTACCCTTTACAGGTGGAGTAATGACATCAGGAGCAGGAGGAACAGTTTTATCTCATTTTCAGGCAGTTGACAAATGGGTAAACATTAATGGTTGTAACACGACACCGACTATAACCGATTTACCTGATATTGCAAATGATGGAACTACAATCAAACAACGAATTTATTCAGGTGGAACTAACGGAAGTGAGGTAGTTAGTTATGTTATTTTGAACGGTGGACACACATGGCCTCAGGGCTATCAATATTTGCCAGAAGCTATAATTGGAAAAACAAGTCAAGATATGAATGCTTGCGAAGTTATTTGGGCTTTTTTTAAACGATTTAGGAGATAACTAAATTAACTGCCACTAACATTGGGTTTGGCAAAATACGGGCGGACGTAAGTTATCTTTGGCTTTTGTAATTCTGTTATGCTTTAGTTCGGGGCTGGACATTTACTATTTGGCTTTTAGTTGTTATCTTCATCAAAAGTATTTCAATCAGCATTTGTTCTGGGCTTGACCAGCTACTATTCCCGTACTTCGACAAGCCCTGCTCGTTGCCTGCAAGCATATTTGACACACCCTAAATCTTTGACGCTATTATGAGACTACATTTTTTTTCATTACTACTTTTGACGGTTGCACTCTACTCTTGTGACAACAAGAAAACCTATAAGTATGTAGAAGTTGTTCAAGAGGAAAGTAATTTAGGTGGGACAGACACTAAAGAGAAAGAAGCCAAACCAATAAAAGCAGCATACGATTCCTCGGCGTACTTAGAAGCCTACCAAAACTTTTGCATTTCAACAAAAGTTAATAAGGATATGCAAGCCTCACTTGGCAAGACTTATTCAGTGCCAAAAAGTTTCAAACTTTATAACGACAAGGGAGTAGAAATATCAAATTCAGTTTTCTTTGCTGACAAAGACAAAAGGGAAAAGGAAATTGAAGAAAGAATATTTTCAATGAAGAATACAATACAAGATGCAGTTGACAATAGTAAAAAAGAAAAAGCTGAAACCTTCAAGCAAACAGCATCGGTTGACTCATCTCAAATGAGAGAACTATTAAAAAGTTTTAGACAGAAAAAAGATGAGTATTCAAATGACAATAAAATTTGGTACCAACCTAAGTCAGCACCAATTTACGCTAATGCAAACGGGATTTACTGTTACTTCTGTACAGAAAATGGTGTTCCTAGTAATTTAAGATTTAGGTTACAGTACTACGCTGACGATTGGCTTTTCTTTAAATCTGTTCGCTTTTCAATTGACGGCAAAGCTTATGAATACGCACCAATGAAGACAGAGACCGACAATGGCGATGGCGGTTATATATGGGAATGGTTTGACGAATCATTGGGTGACACAGACAAAGATTTAATTTACGCTTTATCAAATGCGAAGAGTGCAAAAATGAAATTGGACGGCAGACAATACTATAAAGAAAAAGGAATTACACAAGAACAAATAAATAGCATTAAAAAAACGTTGGACTTGTATAAAGCTATGGGCGGGCAGTACTAAAGAATGCCAGCAGGCAACATCAGGTTTTGTGCAATTGGGGCTCGACATTGAAGCAATCATCGGCAGTGCATATCCAAGCTTTGGTTTCGGCGGACGTAATTCTGTTGGGCAGTAGTTCTAAACTTCGGCTTTTAGTTATAAATTTAGCTTCGGTTCCGGGCAGACAGCTGGAAATTTCCCCAACTGCCACAAGCCGCGAACGATGGCTGCCATTATAGGACATCACTCATACATCGAACATAGATTAGAAAGAAACAAATTAATCTAACACCTTTAACATTTAAACATCTCCTTTTCGGCTGCCATGTAGACTATTAATGTAATTTTACTGCATATCTTTAAAAGAAGATAAAACAAGAATATTGATTGCCATACAAAAAATATGAAAAAAATAGTTTACACGCTGATCGTATCGCTGGTGGTGGTGAGCGGACTGGTATATGCCAATCGTGAAATTAAAAATGATACGGCGAAGAATTCAATCACAAAGCCACTCTCTGCTGCCGAAAGTAAAGCTGCATTGGAACAATGGGAGGCTACACCTGAAGGTATAAAGTTCAAAAACTGGGGAGCGTCGCCCGAAGGTAAAAAAGTGCTTGCTGGTGCTGCTAAAATAAGTAACCAGATAAGTGCTTCTGCCAATATGGAGGCTGTTGTAACGGACCTTTCTCTACCGCCAGGCTCAAGATTAGGTTTCGGAGTGATGGTAAGGATCAATGGTGAGGATTATATTCTCAGTTTTGGAGCGGAAAGTTCTACTGAATTTCAGCAATTGCATAGCCTGAAAGTCAACGACAAAATAATTATTAGAAGCAATGGCGTATCGTACGCACCCAAGTATTCATATCCAATAGTTGCGGGCGACTATGTAGAACGAGATCGTAAAATAATTTATAAACGTGCACCACGCAAAGGCGGTTGCTAAGAAAAAAAGTTATTAAATTCATATACATATCCGCTTTTTTGACCATCACGGACTTTAAAAGTAAAGAGGTAGATAATTAACTACCGCTTTAGAAGCGAGAAAAAGCAATGAACCACTAACACGAACTTTGTAAACATAGGATTAGGTTAGGCGAAAGCTTAACTTTATAATACCTTGTTACAACATTTAACCAGCCAGCCTGTTATCAAGCCCTGTTCATTGTGTACCATACAGACAATTTTCATTCTATGCAAGTATATGAAAAAGGTCTTTGTGTGCTTTACTAAACTTTAATTCAATAACTAAAAAGAAAAAATGAAAAAATTTATCATCCTTCTCTGTGCTCTATTCTTTTTCTCTACCCAATTATTTGCTCAAGATCTATATGAAATTAAATGGACAATAGAAGGAACAAGATATCAGGCAGGCGTTATCGTTTTCAATAATAGTTATGGAAAGGCTCGTGTTAAATATCTTAATGAGGGGAAATATGTTATGGTTGAAGAGAGCTTAATATATGAATCTATAAGCATGGGGTTTGATCTTTACGGTTCCAAACCTGTTTATCCGGGTACAGAAACTAAATTTCCAAATTATATTGCCGATGATTTTTTAATTACAGCTGAAGCTGTTGGTACATTCACAGTAATATGTGCTGATGAAGGCGGCGACGGTGTAAGGATGCAACCACAAGGAACAACTATACAAAAAATTACAAATAAAAAAGATCAACTCCTTTTTTTAGAAAAGTTTGATTGGAAATTGAAAAACACTTCCACAAATTAATTTTTTTACAAAGCAAAAGTCGGCACACAACAAGTGGTTTGGCTGAATCGGAGCAGATGAAATTTATGTTTCAATAGTTGTACTTCTGTTGTGCTTCCTATCGGGTTTGACATTATTAATTTAGATTAATGAAAAAAAGAATTTATCTGCTATTTGTATTCATATCCATTCTCATTTCGTTTTCATTTGCACAAAAGCCTAGATCGGCAGGTTCAGCAATACAGGTAGACAGTATTATAAAGATTGATATGTTTCTAAATGCATTTGGGGTTGAATCCTTTGGTTTTCCAAGTATTAAAGCAACCATTAACTTTAAGACACAGAGAAGTATTTGCAACGTAACTTATTATGAGCCTCAGTTAAAAAGCAAAAACTATTCTTTAAGCCAAAATGAATTGCAAACTATATCAAGCATCTTCTCAAATTTTGATTTTAAGCAATCAAAAAAAGAATATGCTGCGAATACATCTGACCAGCCAACTTCAACCACTACTATTTATACAGCTCAAGGGAAATTTCAGATAAAAGATTACGGATTGATTGCCCTGCCCCCTTTCGATAAATTGTATGAAATTGTGTATAAACTAAAGCAAAACTTCCGCTAATAACAAATTTGACCGAATTCTGTTTGGTTTTAAGTTGTTAACTTCAGTATCAGTTTTTCAATCGGCTTCAATTGCCGGACAGGCAACATTATTTGCATTCGCATAAGAGCATGAGGCCATTAATCAAACAATCTATACTTTTAAAAATTGAAAAATACAGAAAATGAATAAAAAACAAATCGCTTTTGGGTTTTTATTAATGGTTGCTGCTGTATCCTGGTGCCATATTTCCATTGCACAACAGCAACTAAGTTTAGCAGATATTTATTCCAATAACACATACAGCCAAAAAGGATATGGCCCTGTACGATGGATGAAAGACAATCAAGGCTATTCTACCTTGGAAACTAATACCACATCCGGCGGAAAAGATATTGTTAGATATGATGCCAAAACTGGGAATAAGAAAATTCTTGTGTCTGCCAAACAACTCATTCCCACAAATGAAACGAAACCATTGTCCATTGCCAATTACGAATGGTCGAATGATGATGGAAAATTATTGATCTTTACCAATACCAGAAGAGTGTGGAGATACAATACCCGTGGAGATTATTGGGTACTCAATCTTTCCACAGGCAAATTGCAACAAGTTGGAAAAAATGTGGAATCCACCAGCTTGATGTTTGCCAAATTCTCGCCCGATGCATCAAGAGTTGCTTATGTAAGCAAACAAAATATCTATGTGGAAGATCTTGCCACCGGAAAAAACACACAAATCACCACAGATGGTGGAGCCAATATCATTAACGGCACATTCGATTGGGTGTATGAAGAAGAATTGGACGACAGGGATGGATTCAGGTGGAGCCCTGATGGAAAAAACATTGCTTACTGGCAATCGGATACAAAAAACATTGGAACGTTCTACCTGATCAATAATGTAGACTCGATCTATTCAAAACCAATACCATTGCCCTATCCCAAAGTAGGCACCAAACTTTCTGCCGTAAAACTGGGGGTTATTCCTGCAACCGGGGGCAAAACCAATTGGTTTAATATTCCCGGCGAC
>CAIRHQ010000043.1 GCA_903878475.1 uncultured Bacteroidota bacterium
AACATTCCACAGTTTTTAAGGTGAACATTCCATCGGCTGTGGTTTCGCCAATATTTATTCCCAATTTTTCTTTGATATAGGCAATGATAGAATCACTGCCATTGAGCATACAGGGACCGGTTTGGCATACTTCAAAAACATGTTTCCCAACAGGTTTAAGATTATACATGCTATAAAAGCTGGCCACTTCATATACTTCAATGGGTGTGATCGTTAATAAAGTAGCCACATAATCCATCACCGGCACATCCAGCCATCCATCAAACTCTTCCTGTGCCATGTGCAAAACCGGAAGCAAGGCACTTTTTTGTTTGCCCTGCGGATAACGGGAAATGATCTCGTTTACCTTATTTAATTTCTCTGTTGAAAACGCAACACTCATAATTCAAAATGTAAAACCTGTTTGCACAGGTTGGTTAAATATTGTTATGCATCCAGTTCCCCGGCGATCAGGTTCAGGCTGCTCATAGTAATGATAGCATCACTCAGCATACCGCCCTTGATCAGTTCAGGAAAAGCCTGATAATAAATAAAACATGGCCTGCGAAAATGAAGCCGATACGGTGTTCTACCACCATCACTCACCAGGTAAAAGCCCAGTTCACCATTCGCTGCCTCAATAGAACTATATACTTCACCAGCCGGAATATTGGTTTCACCCATGATGATCTTGAAATGATAGATCAGGGCTTCCATTTTTGTGTACACATCTTTTTTCTCGGGCAGGTAATAGGCAGGAGAATCGGCATGAAACACTTCTGCTTCAGCTCCTTTAAATTCCTGCACTTTTTGATAGGCCTGTTCAATGATGCTTAAACTTTGCCACATTTCTTCATTGCGCACAAGGAATCGATCGTAACAATCGCCGGTTTTACCCACCGGAATGATGAAGTCCATATCCTCATAACTGCTGTATGGCGTATGTACCCGTACATCATAATCCACACCGGCTGCTCTTAAATTAGGACCTGTAAATCCATAATTCAATGCGCGTTCGGCTGAGATGGGGCCGGTACCGATGGTGCGATCCATAAAGATCCTGTTGCGGGTGAACAGGTTTTCAAATTCTTTCAGTACTGCCGGATATTCTTTGATGAATTTTTCAAGTTTGGTAAATGCGGTGGCATTGAAATTTCTTTCAAATCCTCCGATGCGGCCAATATTGGTGGTGAGCCTGGATCCGCAGATCTCCTCATAAATTTCGTATATCAGTTCCCGGTATTGCATCAGGTAAAGGAAACCCGAGTAAGCACCGCTATCAACACCCACAATAGAATTACAGATCAGGTGATCCGATATCCTCGACAATTCCATGATGATGATGCGCAAATAATCTACCCGCTTGGGTATGGTAACCCCCAGTAATTTTTCGCAGGTGATATGCCAGCCCATATTATTGAGCGGAGAAGAACAATAATTCAACCGGTCGGTCAGTGGTGTGATCTGGTACAAGGGCCTGCGTTCTGCAATTTTCTCAAAAGCCCGGTGGATATAGCCCACAGTGGAAGTGGCTTTCAATATCCGCTCTCCATCCAGTTCCACAATATTTTGAAATACACCATGCGTGGCAGGGTGCGTGGGACCCAGGTTTAAGGTATTGGTTTGTTTCTCTATCGAACCCTCAGGTAATATGATATGGTCGTTGGTATTGGTCATTCGCAGTAAAAATTTTTTATTCCAACTAGTTAATACAAAATATCCTTGTGACATCGTATATGGCTCCTCGTGAGTCAGCTCCACTATCCTCTTCCAAACATCTCATCATCCTTATCGATCCTGGTCTGGTCTTCCACCGGAAATTCTTTCCGCATGGGGAAATAATCCATCTCGTCTACATTCAATATCCTGATCAGGTTGGGATGTCCAACAAAATTCACCCCGAAAAAATCATAGGTCTCTCTTTCCATGAAATTGGCCGACTGGTACAAAGCCGTTGCGCTATACACATCGGGTTTGCTGATGTCGGCAAATACTTTAAACCGCAGGCGGATATTGTCTACCAGATTATGCAGATGATATACCACGGCCAGTTCGGCTCCTTTGTTATCGGGATAATGCACCGCCTGCAGATCGGTCAGGAACTGAAACCGAAGTTCAGCATCATCGTATAAATATTGAAGTACTTTCAGGTTGAGGGCGGCTGGGGCAGTAAAGGTGAGCATGCCATAGGGCGTTTGCCAGTCGGTAAGCTGTTCACCAAATTTTTCAGTCAGCTTTTGTTGTATCGTCTCATTCGTTAAGGCCATAATTCCTAAGATCAAAAGTTATCATTCAAAAACGACCTTGTACTGATATTGTACAGACAAAGTTGTTCCCGCTATTTATTGTATTCCATAACTCGCCAGCATATCTTTATACTGATCACTATACCTTCTGCGCAAACCTTCTGCATTCACCAGTTCCTGAATTTTCATGAACCCGTCCAGATAAGCTTCGGGCCTTGGAGGGCAACCCGGCACATAAACATCCACCGGTATCACCTGGTCGATCCCCTGTAACACAGAATAGCTATCAAAAATGCCACCTGATGAGGCACAAGCCCCAACGGCCATTACCCAGCGCGGTTCGGCCATTTGCAGGTAAACCTGCCGAAGTACCGGACCCATTTTTTTGGAGATGGTACCCATCACAAAAATGAGATCGCACTGGCGGGGAGAAAAACTCATCCTTTCGGCGCCAAAACGGGCAATATCATAATGACTGGCGGCGGTGGCCATAAACTCAATACCACAACAACTGGTGGCGAAGGGCAAGGGCCAGATCGAATTTTTACGGGCCAGGCTCACCACTTTTTCCAAATTGGTAGCCATAAATCCTTCTCCCATATAACCCTCAGGGATACCCTCAAATTTCACATGATTATTAAATTGTACCGGGCGAGACATGTTAGTTAGTTGAATGGATGATTTGGAATTTTGTTTTCAGCGACATGTTTTTTCAACTTTATTTTTTCAAATTTCCAAATGGATAATTGTTAATCGATTAATCTTCCCACTTCAATGCGCCCTTACGGATGATGTAAATTAAACCGGCCACAAATAGTCCTACAAAAAGCAAGACCGCTAAGAACCCATGCCAGCCTAACTCTCGGAAGTTAACAGCGTAAGGATAAAAGAAAATTACTTCCACGTCGAACAATACAAAAAGAATGGCCACCAAAAAATATTTGATAGCCATGGGTTGACGAGCGTTTCCTTTTATTTCAATACCGCTCTCAAAATTTTGCAATTTGTCTGACGTTTTTCGTTTGGGACCCAGATAATCTGACAACACAATAATGGTGGCAATAAGTCCGATCGCAAATAATAATTGAAGACCAATGGGCAAGTAATTCGCAGCAGTATTCAAATTGGTGGCTTGTAAAAAAATGAAGTGCATAAGATATATCCTTCAGTTGGAACACAAAAATAAGACAGCCTTTCCAATAATCAATAAACTTGTTGAACAATAAAAGAAATAAAAAAACCCGTTACCATTTTCAGGTAACGGGCAAGGCTATTTTTTTTTGACTTTTATTTTTTTTTACCGGAAACAGACTTGGTATTATTGGCCTTGGTTTCTGTTGCCGCAGCATTGCCTCCTGTTGGCCTTGTTGTGCCTGCAGGCCTAGTATTGGCGGGGCGTGTGGCCGGTGCAGGGGTATTGCTCATTTTTGAGATCACGTCTTTATTGGCGATGGTTTCCTGATCGGCAGGATCTACCAGTAAAGCCTTATCACAATAGCTAATAGCGATAACTTTATCCTTTTTTACATTGGCATAATACGCGATCATATACTTATAACTGCCCATCAGCTGATTTTTGATCTTTGATTTATCTGCCATGGCTTCACCCACAGCGATCGCTTTTTCAAAAGAAGGATTGGCCAGCCCCTGAATCATAGTGGTATCGATACCCCAGTTGCCTTTTCCGCACATATAATATCCGAAGATATCATCCGGGAATTTTTGGGCGTACTGGTTACAGAAAATCTCATTCGACAGTTCAAAATTGCCCGAACGGAAATAGCTGTAGCCTACATTATATAAGTCGGTCTTGCTCACATTCTTCTTTACATACAATACTTTCTTATACCAGTCGCCGGCATCTTTGAATAATTTCCTCGACTCATACATGGCAGCCTGTGACTTCAGGAAGCTCACTTTCCCCTCTTCTGTACTATCCAGCTCAACGGCCTTGTCAACAAATGTTCCTGCCAGGGTTTCATTACCGGGGAATTTCTGCAATACTTCTGCATAGGTTTTATAATCCAACGGACCGATCTTATTAGGCTTCTGGTTATGGAAATAAAGATCAAATGATGCTTTGGCATTTAAGGAATCACCCAGTTTGTAATAGGCATAAGCCTTAATACCATATAAATTGGGGTAAGGACTAGCACCACCTGCAGCAATACATTCATCTGCTTTTTGAATGGCATCCTGGAATAGCCCCTGAGCATATTTCATTTGGGCCCTTAAAAAACATGCATTGGGCTCATCGGAACCTTTTGCTGTTAAATATTTATCAAGATATTCAGCCGAGCGGCCTACATCTGTACGATAAAAATAATCAAACAAGGTCCAGTATACCGGGGTATAATTGGCATCCATGGCGATGGCCTCATTATAATATTTAAGTACAATCTCTTTCTGAACATCTCCCTGCGTTTGGTAAATACGTCCGTTACGGTATTTAGCACGGGCATAATTGGGCTTGAAGCTGAGGGCAGACTCGTAAGACTGCTGTGCACTTCCGCCATCCGCCAGTTTGCGGTAAGCATCACCCAGGTTACACCAGATATCGGGATCCTTTGAACCCGCTTTTATGGCAACAGCTTGTTTCAGTTTTTCTATGGCATAACCGGCATCACCCAGTTTTGAATCATAATCTGCGTTGGCAAAACCAACCGCATTCAATACGGCTACATTTTTACCCTGACTTAAACTGATAGCCGTTTCAAACTGGTTACGGGCATCCTGGGTATTGCCTTCAAGCAATTGAATATGGCCCATACCCGCAATTAATAAAGGACTATTGCTGTTGGCCATCAATGTTTTTTGATATAAAGCTTTCGCACCGGCGATATCCTTATCATCCTGAGGAGCGATCAATGTTTGGCCCAGCCAGTAAACTGCATCAATATTATTGGGGTTGGCATCTACCAGTTTTTGAAATACATTCTTGGCACTGATGAATTTTTCATAGTATAAAAACTCCCTGCCCTCTTCTATCGATTGCGCCTTACTCAAATTCGCCATCAGGAGAACAGTTACCATCAAAACACCTACTTTAAGCTTCTTCATTGTTATTTTTTGCTGTTTTAGACTATACAATAATATTAATTTTATAAACACCCTCTCCATTATTATTATTAATCTTTTTGTAATTTTTCCCTGATAATCACATTTCTTACGGCAAAACCCATTCTTGCACCCAGGTATGCTCTCCTGAAAATCAATTGGCCTCTTTCATATTGCAAAAAATTTGTAAACCCCGAACCCAGGCCTTCATAATTCTCTTTCAATATATAATACAAACCACGTACCAAAGCATACCGGTGATTCAGGATGCCTAGCTGGGTAGGCTTTACATAAGCTGAATCCGGACAAATATCGCATCTAACGTAAGCCATTTTAATCTTCTTTAACATATTTACCTGAGCCGTATCTTCCGGATTGCCGATCCAACTGATCCCCACAAACCCGATCGCATGTTCATGAGTAGCCACATAGTCCATCACTTCCCGGCTACTTTTAACCGCCTTCACCACAGCTGTATCAAATTTTCCGCCCTTCAAAATACTGTCTACCGCAAATCGAACTGTACTGGTTGCATTCATACCATCAAAAACAAAGATGGCATCAGTTTTCTGCTTCCCCGACAATTGCAAACGCAACTGCTCAAGCGTAAATAAAGTATCTGAACTTTTCTTGTTCACCAGGATCGTAATAGCATCTGAAGCCACATCATTCCAGGAGGGAACATAATTCATTGAACTTTTAAAATATTGTTCTTCATTTTCATTTAGTCCACGGGTTACGATCACCATCCGTGTTGCGGTGTCGTTGATCAGGTCGCGGAAACAATCCGCTTCCGGCTTATAAGATGCGATGATCTTAGTGTCCGGAAAGGAAGATTCATACATTTTTATATGCTCATCAATAACGGGCTTAAAACTTTCATCCACACTGATGTGGATCACACCTTTTGTAGGACTGTCGTCCAGCACTTTTTTTGGACCGTCATTGCAGCCCACTCCCAGCAGTACAAGACTGATCAACCCGATGAACACAATAGGGTTTAACATGGATTTAGAGCTAAAGTTCATCGGTCGCGCAGATAATTTTTTTTATACCCCCGGTACATCCTGAATAACCCGTAAACAACGCATACGCCGCCAAAGACCTTGATCATGGGATCGTCGAACCGGGAGGCCAGGTCGGCACTGAATTTTTTGATAAAAATGAGGAATACGCCCATCGAGGCCCATAGAACCCCCATTCCAAAATCCATCATACTGCGCATTCGGATATAACCCTTGTCGCGTTCACTGATCTCGTCTTTTTCAAATTCTTCGAGTGCCATAATAGATGTTTAAAAATACCTGTGCAGGTTAATCCTGCACAGGTTGAAAATCACGAACTGCCAAATTACAGAAATTATCACGGATAGCTTATTCTGCAGGGATAAACTTTACCGGAATGGTATAGTAAACCGCTACATTTTCGCCATTTGATTTGCCCGGGATCCAATCGGGCATTTTCCTGAGCACCCGAAGCACTTCATTCGTATAGGCAGGCCCTCCATCTTTCACCGTTAAAAAACTTTGCAATTTGCCATCATAGCCTACCACAAATTTCACCTTCACCTCAACTTCTTCACCGGGTTCCATATCATTGGGCGTTTGCAGGTTGCGCTCTAAGAATTTCCTGAGTGCTGCCATGCCACCTGGAAATGAAGGCATGATTTCTGCAGTTTCTACTGGCGACCTGTCGGGCACCACGGGATCAGGGTTGGGCCTTACCACATCAATGGTTCCGCCGCCACCAGTTCCACCGGTATAAGGATCTCCTATGCTAGTAACCACCACATTTGTTCCACCGATTGATGTTCGGCTTAGATCACGATTTAAATTATCTGCAGAATCAATATGATTTGTAAACACAATACGGCTGGGGAATTTAGTAGTGGACGTTTTAGGCTGCACTGGCTTAACTTCAATCTTAACCGGATCCGGCTGCTTGGGTGGTTGTATATGTCCTAAACTGGGATCGGTGATAATACCTGGTGTAACGGAAATCATTTCCTTTGAAGGAATGAGGCTGAAGGCCGATAAAACCAAGGCTCCGCCCAACATGATCAACAAGGATCGGGTGAGCCGATTATTGTAATGCTTGCGCAGATCATAGGCTCCATAATTTTTGTTTCTGTTTTCGAAAAGAATGTCGAGGACATCCGTTTTCATGATTAATTCCTTGTTCATATTTTTGGTTTTGATCCCGCTACATGGGAGGTGAAAAAATAAAATCAAAACCGGCGCCGTGTTCAACAATAAGATGTGTAGTTGTTCAAATTCCATAAAATGATATGCCCTCCAGCAGGAATACAGCCCCACAACCCATTCAGCACAAACCAACAACTATGAACAGTTATCTGATTACCTTTGCAAAATGAAAATTTTGATGGTATGTTTGGGCAATATTTGCAGAAGCCCGATGGCAGAAGGAATTTTGCAGGACATGGCTCGAAAATCAGGACTGAACTGGACCATTGAAAGTGCTGGCACCAATGGTTATCATTCCGGAGAACCGCCGCACCCGCTCAGCATCAAAGTGGCCAAAGCAAATGGAATTGATATCAGTGGGCAGAAGAGCAGGAAATTTGTAAAGTCTGATGTAGCGCAATTCGACCGGATCTATGCCATGGCTACTGATGTGCTTGATGAAATTAATCGCATTTCTGGAGAAGCATTCAATGCCTCAAAAGTTGATCTGTTGATGAATGAATTATTCAAAGACGAAAACAGGGATGTTCCAGACCCCTGGTATGGAACTGAACCCGGATACCATGAAGTATATGCACTTATCCATAAAGCCTGTGAACAGATCATCCAAAAACATCTAAACCCGGAACAAAAAAAATATGCCTAAACCATCCTTACCACAGGGCACCAGAGATTTCTCCGCTGAAACAATCCGGAAAAGGAATTTTATTTTTTCGAACATCCGGAAAGTATTTGAATTGTATGGATTTGAACCCCTGGAAACTCCAGCCATGGAAAACCTGGAAACACTCACCGGCAAATATGGCGAGGAAGGTGATAAACTTATTTTCAAGATCCTGAACAACGGACTCAACAATGAAAAGAATATTGAAAAAGCAAGGATAGGTTTTGAAAAAGTACTGACCGGAAAAAGCAGTCCCGATATTACCGAAAGGGCATTGAAATACGACCTTACCATTCCCTTTGCCCGGTATGTGGCCATGAACCATACCAAACTCATTTTTCCTTTCAGGCGCTATCAACTGCAACCGGTATGGCGGGCCGACCGCCCTCAAAAAGGCCGCTACCGCGAGTTTACACAATGTGATGCAGATGTAGTAGGCAGTATTTCACTGATGAATGAAGTGGAACTGGCACATATTTACCATGAAGTATTTCAACTACTAGGACTATCAAACTATGAATTGAGGATCAATAGCAGGAAGATCCTTGCCGCCCTGGCCGAGGCATGCGGAGGAACCGATAAACTAACCGATATCACCATTGCGATCGATAAACTAGATAAGATCGGAATTGAAAAAGTAAAAGAAGAATTACAACAGCGGGGGCTAAACGACAAACAGATCAGCACCATTGAAACTTACCTGAATATTACCGGTAGTTCCGAAGAAAAAATAATACAAGTAAGAAATTTACTGAACCAATCGGCTGAACTTGATGCAGGAACATCCGACCTGGAATTCGTGATCGGCCATACACAAAACCTGAATATGGTAATTGATTTTACCCTGGCAAGGGGCTTGAATTATTATACAGGCACCATCTTTGAAGCCAAGGCACCCCCATCTGTACAAATGGGAAGTATCGGAGGAGGTGGTCGCTACGATGACCTTACCGGATTATTTGAAGTGGCTGGAATACCCGGGGTAGGTATCAGTTTTGGGGTAGACAGGATCTATGATGTGATGGAAGAACTGAAACTTTTTCCAGAGGACCTGAACATAGGTACAAAAGCCCTGTTCTTTAATATGGGCAAAGCGGAAGCCGAATTCGCTTTTACGGCCATGCAGGAACTTCGCCGACAGGGTATTGCCGCTGAACTATATCATGAAGAAACAAAGATTGCCAAGCAATTTCAGTATGCAGAAAAAAAACATATTCCGTTCGTGGTGATCATCGGCAGTAAGGAAATGGCCGACAATAATTGTTGTGTAAAAAATCTGGCTACCGGTAATCAGGAAATATTGAGCTTTGACCAATTGCCTGCTTTTTTTAACAAACACTAAAGGTTACTAATTCATCAATTAAAGTATAAAACAAAAAACAACCTTATGCAACTTAGATTTCGTACCCCAGTAATGGCCGCATTGTCGGCATTGCTCTTGCTGAGTGCCTGCAGCAAAACAAATAAACAAGGCAAAATGATCAGCAAAGACGCTGGATTTGTGCTGCATTTCAATGCCAAATCAATTTCCGAAAAGATCAATATGCAGGAAGTAAAAGGGTCCGACTGGTATAAAAAAGCCATGGCCGAATTAAAAGCCGATAGTACCGGACCGGAATTCATGAAAAAATTATTAGACAATTCAAAGAGCACAGGAATTGACAGTACATCCGATCTGATCATTTTTGGTGAAAGCAAGGTCGCTGACGGCATGAAGATCGTAGTGGAAGGTGGAATTAAGGACATCAAAGACTTTGAAAACTTTATCAAAAAAGTATACCCCGAAGGTGTGATCAGCAAATCGGGTGATATCAGTGTGATGCCGGTTAAAAACAAAGCTGTACTTACCTGGAACAATGAAAAATTTGCGGCCTGCATGAAAACGCCAGAGCAAAATAATTTTGCACTGCCCCTCGACTCTGCAAACACACAGCCGGTAGCACCCGACCAAACAGCTGCTTTGACAGAATACTGCAAAAAATTATACACGCTGAAAGACGATGAGAACCTGGCTTCCGACAAAAGGTTTACTGAGTTAATGAACACCGATGGTGAAATGCATGTATGGCTGAATACCGAAAAACTAATGAATGGCATTCCGCAAATGGGTGTTCTCAGCATGTTAAAAATGGATAAACTTCTTGTAGGAAATATCTCTACATACACCCTGAATTTTGAGAATGGAAAGATCAGCCTCAAATCAAAAGGTTATGCCGGAAAAGAACTGGGAGACCTGTTCAGCAAATACAGCGGAGGCAAAATCAATACTGATATGATCAAAAATATCCCTTCCAAAGATATTGCTGCCGTATTCGCTATGCATTTTCAACCCGAAGGACTGAAAGAACTGATTAAACTCAGCGGAATGGACGGTTTCATCGACCTCATGATCGCCAGTAAAGGTGTTAGTGTGGACGATTTTATCAAGGCCAATAAAGGTGATATCATGGTTGCTGTTACAGATCTAAAAGTGAAAAGAGATTCACTATCGTACAAAGGATTCGACGGAACTATGCAATCAACATATTCAGAACAACCTTCTGCCACTTATTTCTTTTCAGCTGCCATTGCTGATAAGGATGCCTTCACCAAACTCATCAACACCGCAAAAAATCAAATGCCCGGCACTGATTCATCTATCAGCTATAACAGCAACGGAAGTTATTTTGCTATCGGAAATTCAGCTGATGGCATCAGCAAATACCTGGCCGGAAACGCTAAGAACGAACCCGAATTTTTAAGTAAGATCAGTGGCAATGCCATTGGCGGATATGTAGATCTTCAAAAGATCATGAAAGCATTTCAGCCTACCAATAGCACTGATTCTATCAAAAAACAGATCTATGATGAGGCTTTGAAAACCTGGGACAATATTTACCTCACCGGAGGAGATTATAGCGATGGCGGATACAACCAAACCCTGGAACTGAATATGCTGGATAAGAACACCAACAGCCTGAAACAATTGTTCAAGTATTTGGTGAATATGGGTAACCTGGAAAAATCCAAACAGAAGATCAGGGACGCAGAGTACAGCAATCCTGTTGTTGATACTGTTCGTATAAGTCCGGCAATGCCAAAAGGCAAAGAATAACCCATTGAATCATGAACCTGTAAGGCCCTGCCTTACAGGTTTTTTATCTTCATTACATGCAAATAGAATTGCAGCGGGTTGCTCCCACGTATATTGAACCCGAAAAAATTTCAACTTCCCATATCTGGAATGAAGTGCTGGTATTTCAACCGGGCGAGAAAATTCAGGTAGTGGCCCCCAGTGGTAGTGGAAAAACTTCATTCATCCATTTCCTCTATGGCATGCGGAAAGATTATTCAGGTACGGTTAGCTACAACAACCAAGACATTAAAACATTCAATGCAGAAACCTTTGCTGTTTACCGGCAACAACATATCAGCATCGTATTTCAAGACCTACGGCTCTTTGCAGAACAAACCGTATTGCAAAACCTGGAGATCAAATGCCAGCTGAATCCATTCCATAGCGAAAGTAAAATTGAAGCCATGGCCAGGCAACTGGGTATTGAAAGCAAACTTAACAAGCCCTGTAAAACCTGCAGCTATGGTGAGCAACAACGCATCGCCATCATCCGGGCCTTACAACAACCTTTTGAATATTTATTGCTTGACGAACCCCTGAGCCACCTCGATCAGGTGAACAGGGAAAAAGTAATGGACCTGATTGCCGAAGAAGTTTCACTCCGGCAGGCAGCCGTTATCCTGGCCGATCTGAAACCGACCGATTATTTCAAAGCAGACAAAACGATCAATCTTTAAAAAATTATCAAATGGCGAATAACCCATTACGTTAGTTAACGCACCAGTAAAAAAAATGAGTCTTACATTCAAACATATCGCCCCCTTCCTGACCACCGGAAAGAACAAAGCCTCGCGCTGGCTTAGTTATTTCGGACTGGGCATTGGGGTATTGCTGTTGTTATCGTCGATCCAGATGTATATCAACATCAATGGTCTGCTGAAGAATAAGAATCCGAAAAAAGACGGGTACGACTATATCCCCGTTACCAAAAATATCAGCAATGAGAATATGGCGCAAAGCCATGCCTTCACTGAGGCCGAATTACTTGAATTACAAAAGCAGCCATTTATTGACGACGCCGCAGCATTTTTATCAAATAAATTTGTGATGAAGGCCAATGGTGGTGCCACCCTCCCCTTCAGTTCGGATATTTTTGTTGAATCCATTGATGAAAAATTCCTTGACACATTGCCTCCCTCCTTTACTTGGAAAGAAGGCGACCAAGTGATCCCGATCATCATTGCCGCAGATTATCTTGAATTATACAATACGGTTTTTGCGCCGAGCCGCGACTTACCACAATTTTCTGAAAAAAGTTTAACATCATTGCTCATAGGAATCGATTGTGAAGGATTTAATGGAACGGAAAGATTCAGGGGAAATGTAGTTGCCATGAGCGATCGCATCAATACCGTGATCGTTCCCAAATCCTTTCTTACCTGGGCCAACAACCATTATACCCATGCCGGAAATCCGGAAATGAATAAGATATTACTAAAAACAAGGGATGCCAATAACCCGGCCTTACTAAGTTTTTTGCAGGAAAAAGATTACCATATCAACAAAGACAAAACAAAATTCGGAAGGGTGAAGCAGGTATTGCAGGCGATCGTGAGCGGACTGGCGGGTTTTGGTGTATTGGTTATTTTACTGGCGATGCTGCTCTTCTCGTTTTATCTGCAATTGATGATCGCCAGAAGTAAGGAAAATCTACAACTCTTGCTCACCATTGGATATTCCCCGCAATGGTTAAGCAAAACGGTCTCAAAAAAATGGATACCGGTATATGTGATCATCATCTTGTGCGCCACATTGGCCACGGCTATTTTACACTGGAGTTTTCAGCACTTGGTAATGAATAACAGAGATGAACTTTCTCCATTTATTCATTGGATCGTAATTGCAGTTGCCTTGTTGCTACTAATTTTATCGATCGTAGTGAACTACCGGCTGGTAAGAAAATTACTGTACAAGTTATAGGGATTCAAATATGATGGCAGAACCCTGACCTACCCCGATACACATGGTGGCCAATCCGTATTTTGCACGGCGGCGTTTTAACTCATATAACAAGCTGGTGGAAATGCGCACTCCGCTGCAACCCAATGGATGGCCCAATGCAATGGCACCACCATTTACATTTACTTTTTCAAGATCCAGTCCGAGGTCATGAATACAGGCAATCGATTGTGATGCAAATGCCTCATTCAATTCGATCAGGTCGAGATCAGCCACAGCAAGATTTGCCCGGTATAAAGCTTTCTTGGTAGCGGGAACAGGACCGATTCCCATGATGGAAGGATCTACACCGGCCACGGCCATGCTCACAACCTTTGCCATGGGGTTCAAACCATATTTTTTTACAGCAGACTCGCTGGCCAGCAATATTGCTGCGGCTCCGTCATTTATCCCGCTGCTATTTCCAGCAGTAACAGTTCCATCTTTTGCAAATGCCGGTTTCAACTGTGCCAATTTTTCCATACTTCCAAGTCGAGGATGTTCATCCACTTCAAAATCAAATACATCTTTTCCAACCTGTACTTGTATAGGCACAATTTCGTCTCGCCATTTATTAGCAGCCAGGGCTCTGGCATATTTTTGCTGACTGCCCATGGCAAATTCATCCTGCGCATTTCGGCTGATATTCCAGCGCTTCGCTACATTTTCGGCTGTTTCGCCCATGGTATAGGGGAAATATAACTCCGATAATTTCTTATTGACAAAGCGCCAGCCAAGGGTGGTATCAAATATTTGCGGGTCTCTGGCAAATGCACTGGTACTTTTTGGCATTACAAAAGGAGCCCGGCTCATGCTCTCTACACCTGCTGCGATCACCAGTTCTGCATCACCACAGGCGATAGCGCGCGATCCATCCATAATGGCCTGAAGTCCGCTGGCACATAACCGATTTACCGTACTTGCGGCAACTGATACAGGCAAACCAGCAAGCAATGCAGCCATCCTGGCCACATTCCTATTATCTTCTCCACTTTGATTAGCGGCTCCGGCAATCACATCTTCAATAGCATTGACATCGATCGAAGCATTTCGATTCACCAATATCTTGATTACATGCGCTAATAGATCATCGGGCCTTATTCCACTAAGGGCTCCCCCGTATTTTCCAATCGCGGTCCGGGCTGCATCAACTACATACACTGTTTGCATAATCAATTTTTTGTGTTCTGTATAGATTCCTAATAACCAGCTATTTCTATCCCCAATACGCTCATTTTTCGATGCTAAATGAATGCAAAAAAGGTCTGCTTTCGTATACAAAGAAAGTAAATCAACTTAAAACGGCGAAATATTCGTCAGGCCACTTAAGTGGCCTGACCGGCGATTTCGTACTTTTGCCGCTATGGCCGACAAAAAAAACATCCGTGAGTTCAGTTTACCAGCCCTGAAAGAATACTTTGAATCGATTGGAGATAAGAAATTCCGTGCCATACAAACCTATGAATGGCTTTGGAAAAAGAATGCCCAGCATTTCGACGATATGAGCAATCTCTCCAAAGAACTTCGGTTAAAACTGGCCGAGCATTTCAGCTTACCCGCAATTACTGTAGATACCAATCAGGTGAGCGGCGATGGCACCGTAAAATCCAGGTTTAAAACCCACGACGGACATTTTGTTGAAGGGGTATTGATCCCCACCGAAAAAAGGCAAACTGCCTGCGTTTCTTCTCAAATTGGTTGTAGCCTCACCTGCAAATTTTGCGCAACCGGGTACATGGAAAGAAAACGCAACCTGAACTTTGATGAGATCTATGATCAGGTAGCCCTGCTTAACCAGCAAAGCGAAAAGATCTATGGCACCAAACTTACCAATATCGTTTTCATGGGTATGGGCGAACCCCTACTGAATTATAAAAATGTATTGATGGCCATCGATAAGATCACTTCCAACGATGGTATGGCCATGAGCCCAAAAAGGATCACTGTATCCACTGCTGGAGTAGCCAAACAGATTAGGCAATTGGGTGATGATAAAGTTAGATTTAACCTCGCCCTTTCCCTTCATGCCGCCAATGATAGAAAAAGAGATGCCATCATGCCCATCAATGAAAGCAATAATATTGATGCACTGGTTGATGCCTTGAATTATTTTTATGAGCAAACAAAAAATGATATCACCCTTGAATATATCCTGTTCAAAGATGTAAATGATTCCCTGCAGGATGCCGATGACCTGATCAAACTTTACCGCAGGATACCCACTCACCTGATCAATGTGATCGAATATAACCCGATCGACAGGGCCTCCTTTACCAAACCTGATGAAGATACTACCCAACAATTCACCGACCATCTGGCCAAGCAACGCGTAAACGTGCGGTTAAGAAGAAGCAGGGGCAAGGATATTGATGCCGCCTGCGGACAACTGGCCAATAAAAAGATTAAATAATTCGATCCCTCATTAAACCTTGCTGTTATTCATTAGTCAAACTTTTTTGACTAAACCCCTATACATATGAAACAACTACTACTAGCCGTGTTTGCAGCACTGCTATTTTCTACCAGCTTACAAGCCCAGGAAAGAAGAGAGATCAAACCAAAGGATAATATGCGTGCCCAGCAACAGCAGGTAGGTAAGCAATTGAATTTGACCGACTCCCAGAAAGTACAGCGAAAAGCCGTACAGGAAGATTTTCAGAAAAAAATGCAGGAACTGGAGAAGAATGAAAGCATCACCGTAAGGGAATATCGCGACAGGAAAGAGGCATTGCTAAAAGCCCGCAAACAGGATATGGAAAAAATGCTTAGTGCTGAACAGAAGAACAAGTTGACTCAAATGAAGGCTGCAGAAACAGCAAAAAAAGAAGAACAGTTTGCCAAACATTTGGATAAAATGAAAAAAGACCTGGTCCTCACCGATGCTCAGGTAACCCAATTGAAAATACAAAGAGAAAATATGAAGAAACAAATGATGGCACTGAAAGAGAATGAGGCCATGACACGCGAACAAAAAAAGGCCCAAATGACCGAATTGAAAAAGGAAGCTAAATCAGCCCATGATAAAATATTTACTGAAGCCCAATTAAAAAAGATAGAAGAACGAAAGAAAAAAAGACCTGATCAGCAATCAGCCAAATAACCCCCTAAAACCCAAAACCCCAAGAAGCGTTGTAGATACAACGCTTTTTTTATGCCCGGAATTTTTGCATCCGGTTAAACCCTGGTAAAGTATTAAAGTCTATGTATTACAAAACACAAATAAATTATGAAAAAGATATTTTTGACCAAACTCATCTGCTTAATGATTGGCGTTGCCGCTCAGGCGCAATTCAGAGCAGAAAAACATCGGCATAAACTGGAAAGAAAAGCATTTCGGCTTGAAAATCGCTTGCACCGGGCAGAAAGAAGAGCGCGTCATCGTCGTCATCAATTAACGCTTTGTGCTCCAGTTATAACACGCTTCGCCAGTCGTGTTTAACCTGATTTTACGCTGAAACCCCCTGTAAAACCCTATACCCTCAAGAGGCAATACCCAGTATTTGCCTCTTTTTTATTGCTGCCCTGAAATTTGACAATGGGTAAAGACCTGTGTTTTTGTTACCTTTGCCATTCACTACTGTTGAAATAACAGCAAAAAATTATCTCCCATGAGCCAAGCTCCATTCCAGAAATTTGTTCCCAAAAAGAAGAACAGTGTCATTAAAGAAGAATTCCGCCAGGAAAAAAAGAAGGCGCGAAAGGAAAAGAATGAATACTTCGATAAGCTGAAAAAAGAAAAATACGAAGCCAGAATGGTCTTGCGTAGCGGTAAGCCTCCTGTAACTAAACCTGATCCTGCACCAGTTAAAAAGGAAAGATCGGGCAATCGCCAAGCAAATAATGCCGCCAAAGCAGCTGCTGCTGAAACAGCCTTGATGCCCCTGAATAAATACCTGGCCCATTGCGGAGTTTGTTCAAGAAGAGATGCTGTAATGCTGATTAAAGAAGGTAAAGTAAAAGTAAATGGCACCCTCGCTACTGAACCAGGATATAAAATAAAAGAGACCGATGAGGTTCATTACAATGGTAAAAAATTATTTGTAACCAAAAACCTGGTCTACATCTTACTCAATAAGCCCAAGGATTTTATCACCACTACCGATGATCCACAGGGAAGAAAAACTGTGTTGCAGCTCATTAAAAATGCAACGACCGAAAGGGTATACCCGATCGGAAGGCTCGATCGCAATACTTCAGGTGTGTTGCTATTAACCAATGATGGCGACCTGACCCAGAAATTATCTCACCCCAGTTATGAGATCAAAAAGATCTATGAGGTAAAGCTCGACAAAGTGCTGAACAAGGAGGATTTTGAAAAAATTGTGAAAGGATTGACACTGGAAGATGGTATCGTACAAATAGATAGCTTGGCTTATGCCGATGCAAAAGACCGGTCGATCATCGGTATTGAATTACATAGCGGCAGGAATAGGATCGTGCGTAGGATCTTTGAGCACCTGGGTTATGATGTAAAAGGGCTTGACCGTGTGATGTATGCCAACCTAACCAAAAAAAATGTAGAGCGTAGCAAATGGAGGTTTTTAAGTGAGAAAGAGATCCGGCTGCTGAAATACATGAATGCCTCCAAAAAAAGATAAGCGTGCAAAAAAATTCTCCTGAGATCATTTTCGAAAATGATGATTTTCTGGCGGTGAATAAACCAGCCGGATTATTAACCATTCCCGACCGGACGCAAAGCGAAAAATCACTGAAAGATATCCTGATCGAAAAATATGGCGCCATTTATACGGTGCACCGACTCGATAAAGACACCAGTGGACTGGTAATATTTGCCAAGAATGAAGCCACCCACAAATATTTTTCGCAATTGTTTGAAGAGCGGAAAATAGAAAAATACTACCTGGGCATCATGCATGGTACACCTACCCCGCCTAGTGGAATCATTGATGCACCCATTTCAGAACATCCAGTTCACAAAGGTCTGATGACGGTGCACAGGAATGGCAAACCCTCCAGCACGGGTTATGAAGTACTGGAAGCCAATAAATATTTTTCCCTGGTATCCTTCCATTTGCATACCGGCCGTACCCATCAGATACGGGTACACGCAAAGAACATAGGCCACCCGCTTGCCTGCGATGATCTCTATGGCGACGGCAAACCGGTGTTACTATCAAGTTTGAAAAAAAAATACAAACTCAGCAAGCATGATGAAGCTGAAAGGCCCATCATCAGCCGACTAGCGCTGCATTCTTATAAATTAATATTTACCGATGCTTCCGGACAAGCACATGAACTGATTGCCCCCATGCCTAAATCATTCAGGGCACTGATGCAACAACTGAATAAGATCGGTTAATCTCAAGGAGGAATTTCTGTAGCAAAAAAAGCTGCTCCAAAGGAACAGCTTATGATGATTTTTTTATTGGGAATTCTATACTAAGGAAACAGAATAAAACTAATTAGAAGACGCTCTTTTTACCGACTTCTTCCCAAACCTGTTCTTCACTTCATCAATGGCTTTATAGAGCCCTGATTTTCTTTCTACATCATCAAACAGATTGGTTTGAATGGGTTCATGGGTAAGTTCACTTAACCGTACACCCAATAATCTTACCTGAGCCCCCTTGCGATATAATTTATGGAACAGCTCCTTAGCAATGGGAATGATCTCATCATCAGAACAGGTATAAGGGATAGTGGTTTGCCGGGATGTGGTTTCAAAATCAGGATAACGGATCTTTACGGCTACACAGCCGGCAACCTTCTCTTCCTGTCGTAATTCATAAGATATCTTTTCAACAAGCCGTACCAGTTCACTCATCAAAAAAACCATATCGGTCTTATTTTCATCAAATGTATTTTCACTGGATACCGATTTGGCTTCATGGTATTGCGCTATTTCACTATGATGGATTCCCTGTGCCTTATACCAAAGTTCTGTCCCCCATTTGCCCAGTCTTTCTTCCAGTATTTCAGGAGTCATTTTCAATACATCCGCGATCAGGAAAATACCCATTGATTTTAAAATGGCATGGGTATGATCGCCTACACCGGGTATTTTATTTACGGTGAGCGGAGCAAGAAATTCTTTTTCAAAACCAAAAGGTACTTGCAGGTAACCATTGGGCTTGGCTTCATTGGTCGCCATTTTAGCCATCATTTTATTGGATGATAATCCGAATGATATA
This sequence comes from uncultured Bacteroidota bacterium, assembly GCA_903878475.1. GTDB lineage: Bacteria > Bacteroidota > Bacteroidia > Chitinophagales > Chitinophagaceae > Ferruginibacter. The sequence continues at coordinate 19,356 of CAIRHQ010000043.1, forward strand.
GGCAGTTTGGTTTCATCCATGATCTGCTCGCGTAAACTGATGGTCCATTGCAGCGGGTTAAAAAATCTTTCCATACCGGTGAGGTCGATATAGAATTCATCTACCGAAGCTTTTTCAAATAATGGTGCTTTGGAGGCAATGATCTGTGTAACCCATCTGGAATATTTGCTGTAATCACCCCTTGTTCCTTTCAGAAATATGGCTTGCGGACAAAGTTGCACGGCCTTGGAAGATGGCATACCGGAATGCACACCGAATTTTCGGGCAGCATAGCTACAGGCCGCCACTACACCCCTTTCCCGGCCACCTACAATAACAGGCTTACCCTTTAATGTGGGATCATTCAGCACCTCCACACTCACGAAGAATGAATCAAGGTCAAAATGTGCTATGATGCGTTGAGGATCGTTCACGCTATATATTTATGGAAATAAAAACAACTGATCTTTTGTGTTGCTGTTACCCGGTCTACTGATAAATTTCTAGTAAACCATCCGGCAAACAAACAAATACTTTCCGGTTCTTGGTATCCATCTTTTCCAGACTTTCTTCATGAAGGGGTATCAGGGCCTCTTTACCATTCAGCATGATGGTACATAAGATCTGATGAGGTTGTTCGATCACTTCCAGGATCTCGCCCAGATCTTCTCCCTCATTGATCATATGAAAACCAAGCAAAGCAATGGGTGATGAT
>CAIRHQ010000044.1 GCA_903878475.1 uncultured Bacteroidota bacterium
CCCATCCTGTTGATCAGGGCCTTGTCTTTCGGAAGCCTGAACAATCTGGGTTTATCATTGCCCGGCTGGGGTAACGGAGTAACCGTACCGATTTCTACAAACCCAAAGCCCAGCATTTCCAGTTCATTGAGGTAGCTCGCGTTTTTATCAAAACCAGCCCCAAGTCCAATGCTGTTGCGGAACGTTAATCCAAATTCAGCGATCACCGGTCCCGCTTTGGGTTGAAATAAAGCACTTAAACATTTTTTGAAAATGCCCACCCGGCAGACCAATTTCAACCAATGCATGGCGAAATAATGCACCTGTTCGGGGTCAAATAAAAATAGCAAATTTCGGATCAGTCGGTAGATCATCTTGCTGCGAAGATAGTTTGAGTTTTCCGTTTTGGCTTTTCGGATGGAAATTATAACTTTGGTATAGAAAGTTGCATAAACAACCTTTTACAAACCGGTATATTTTACCATCAATAATCAAGAACCATGCAAGAAGCCTATATCGTAGCAGGATACCGCACCGCCATTACAAAAAGTAAGAAAGGGGGATTCAGATTTACTCGCCCGGATGATCTGGCCATCGATGTGATCAAGGGTTTACTGGCCAGTGTGCCGCAGCTGGATGTAAAAAGAGTTGATGATGTAATTGTGGGCAATGCTGTTCCTGAAGCTGAACAGGGATTACAAGTAGGCAGAATGATCTCTGTGCGTGCAGTAGGTATTCATGCGCCGGGGATCACCATTAACCGGTATTGTGCCAGTGGACTGGAAAGTATCGCCATGGCTACTGCGAAGATCAGAACCGGAATGGCGGAGTGCATCATTGCAGGTGGTACAGAAAGTATGAGCTTGGTTCCTACGGCAGGATGGAAAACTGTGCCGGCATATTCAATTGCGAAAGAGGAACCCGATTTTTATTTGAGCATGGGACTTACTGCTGAAGCGGTTGCCAATGAATATAACATTAGCCGGGAAGACCAGGATGCCTTCAGTTATAACAGTCATGTGAAAGCAGGCAATGCCATTGCATCAGGTTATTTCAAGGGCGGTATTTTGCCCATCAATGTTGAGCAGATCTACCTGGATGAAAAAGGAAAAAAACAGAAAAAAAATTATATCGTCGACACCGATGAAGGTGTTCGTGCCGATACCACACCCGAAGGGCTGGCCAAATTAAAGCCCGCATTTGCGTTAGGCGGCACCGTTACTGCAGGAAACTCTTCTCAAACCAGCGACGGAGCTGCTTTTGTGATCGTGATGAGCGAGCGCATGGTGAACGAACTGGGTTTAAAACCCATTGCCCGATTGGTGAATTGTGCCACTGCTGGCGTGCATCCCCGCATCATGGGCATTGGCCCTGTTGAAGCAATCCCCAAGGTGTTGAAACAAGCCGGCATGGATATCTCTCAGATCGACCTTGTCGAATTGAATGAAGCATTTGCTTCTCAATCACTGGCCGTGATCCGCACCTTGAACCTTGATCCATCCATCGTTAATATCAATGGAGGAGCCATTGCACTGGGGCATCCATTGGGTTGTACCGGATGCAAACTCACCATTCAGATCACCCAAGACATGAAGCGCCTGAATAAAAAATATGGCATTGTATCCGCCTGTGTGGGTGGAGGACAGGGCATTGCAGGGATCATTGAAAATATTCAGTGATCATTTCCATCCTTATTGTAATATAAAATCGGCATTGTCATTGCTGTGTTTATCCCGTATTATTTTTTATGACCATACTAAAATAATTACAGATAATTTATATCTTGTATTATACCAATCATTATTGAGTTAAGCCAAACTTTCTGCCATGGATAGAAGAACCTTTATTACTGCAGGCGTTGCCAAGAGTCCAGAGAAACATGCTGTAGATTCGCCAGCACGGGTACTCAGCGGCATCAATCCTTATGTAGGTCCCTGGACCAGCAATGAAGTGATCCATTTGCTGAAGCGGACCATGTTCGGCGCAAAAAAATCGGATATTGATTTTTTTGCAGCCATGACGATGAGCCAGGCGGTAGACTATCTGTTGAATGTTTCCCTTGCACAAACACAACCTGCCCCTCCGGTAAAGAATTATACCAATTCTGTTAATCCTGCCGATCCGGATAATACCATTGCAGCCGGACAAACCTGGGTGAATACCAATACCAATGACGGGGCCGTTGAATCTGCCAGGGTGAGTTCTTATAAAAACTGGTGGTTGGGACAAATGATCGGTCAGGAAAGGAATATCCTGGAGAAAATGACCCTGTTCTGGCACAATCATTTTGCAACCGAAACCGATGTGCTGGGAAGGGCCATCTGGTGTTATGAGAACAATGTGGTACTCAGAAAAAATGCGCTGGGGAATTTTAAAACATTTGTAAAAGCGGTTACGCTTGACTGTGGGATGCTTCGTTACCTCAATGGCTACCTCAATACGAATACCGCACCGGATGAAAATTATGGAAGAGAATTGCAGGAATTGTTTACCGTAGGAAAAGGAGCCAACAATGCCACGCCACCTTATTCAGAAGCCGATGTGAAAACCGTAGCGAAAGTGCTTACCGGCTGGCAAGTGAACTATACCACTAATATTTCTTATTTCACATCCTCTCGTCATGATCCTGCCAGCAAACAGTTTTCTGCATTTTATAACAATACCGTCATTACCGGAAGAACAGGTGCAACTGCCGGCGACCTGGAATTGAATGACCTACTCACGATGATCTTTGCCACCAATGATGTGGCCATGCATATTTGCCGGAAATTGTATCGCTGGTTCGTGTATTATGATATTGATGCCGCCGCAGAACTGAATGTGATCACTCCGCTGGCACAATTATTCCGTACCAATAATTATGATATCAAACCGGTATTATCCGCCTTATTGAAGAGTGAACATTTTTTTGATGCACTCAATCAGGGATGCGTGATCAAAAGTCCGATCGATATGATGGTTGGTCTGTTCCGCGAATTCAGCGTTGCATTCCCCGATCCTGCAGTGGATTATGCTGGGGCCTATAGTACCTGGCAGATCGGGAACAGTTTGGCCATTAGCTTTCAACAAAATATCGGCGACCCGCCTAACGTTGCCGGTTGGCCGCCGTATTACCAGGCACCACAGTTTCATGAGATCTGGATTAACTCCGATACGTTTCCTAAGCGCAACCAGTTCTCGGATCAGATGTTGCTGACCGGCTATACCCGCAACGGAAAAAATATCAAAGTGGATCCCACCATATTTGCCAAATCCTTACCGGCACCCGCTGATCCCAATAAACTCGTCAGCGATTCGATCTATTATTTATTCCGGTTGCCGTTAACGCAAGTGTCGATGGACCAGTTGAAGAAAGATATTATACTGGGTGGCCAGAGTAATGATTTCTATTGGACCAATGCCTGGAATGCCTGGATCGCCAACCCGAATGATACCGTAAATGCAAATATTGTAAAAACCAAACTGCGTGATCTGTATCAGTATCTGATGAAACTTGCCGAATATCAATTGGCTTAGTGATCAATTAAAAACGGAAACATGAAAAGAAGAGATTTTTTAAAAAATACTTTACCGGCTGCGGTATTACCTACTTTCATCAATGGCTTTTCTATCAAAGCTTTTGGCTCCGATTCTCCGCTGGCCCAATTGCTGGGCGGATCGCCGGTGAGCGACCATGTGTTGGTGATCGTTCAGTTGAGTGGGGGTAATGACGGGTTGAACACGGTGATACCGATTGATACCTATTCCAATTATTATAATGCGCGTACCAATATTGCCATCCCGCAGAGTAAGATATTGCCGCTAACAGCCACTACCGGATTGAATCCGGCCATGACAGGAATGAAAGCCATGTTTGATGAAGGGAAGCTCGGTGTTGTTCAGGCAGTTGGTTATCCGCTTCCTAATTTTTCGCATTTCCGGGCAACCGATATCTGGATGAGTGCATCAGACAGCAATGAAGTTTTAATCAGTGGCTGGCAGGGCAGGTACCTGAATTATGATTTTCCAAATTTTCCGATGGGATATCCCAATACTGAAATGCCCGACCCATTGGGCATACAGATCGGGTCCACTACTTCCTTAACTTTTCAGGGCCCTTCAGTAAGTATGGGCATGAGCATCAGCAATCCCACCAGTTTTTATAACCTCTTAAGTGGCATTGAAGACCCTGCGCCCAATACCAATGCCGGAAAGGAATTGAAATATGTGCGCATGGTGGCCAAGCAAACCTCGCAGTATGCCACTGTTGTAAAACAAGCAGCAGCCAATGTAACGCAACAGTCGGCATATCCCAGCAGCAATCCCCTGGCCGATCAGTTGAAAATCGTGGCCCGCTTGGTGAAGGGCGGTTTGAAAACAAGGGTTTACATGGTGAGCTATGGTAGTTTTGATACCCATTCTTTGCAGACTAACGTTGCCGACACCACGACGGGGAGTCATGCCAATTTATTAAAAAATGTTAGTGATGCCATCAAGGCCTTTCAGGATGATCTGAAATTTCTGGGTGTAGAAGATCGGGTTGTGGGCATGACCTTTTCTGAATTCGGCAGGCGCATTAAGAGCAATAGTAGTGTAGGTACTGATCATGGTACTGCTGCACCCGTCTTCCTTTTTGGAAAGCATGTAACAGCAGCTGTTCTTGGGAACAATCCCGATATCCCGGTAAATGCTACCGTGAACGACAATGTGGCCATGCAATATGATTTCAGGAGCATCTATGCCACTCTGTTAGAGAACTGGCTTTGTGTAAAACATGCCGACCTGCAGCAACTGATGCTGCGCAATTTCCAAAGCCTGCCCCTGGTGGATCCTGCGGGTTGTGTGGTAGTGCCGCCCAGTGTTTCAGGTAAATCTTATCTGGAAATATGGGGTACGCCA
>CAIRHQ010000045.1 GCA_903878475.1 uncultured Bacteroidota bacterium
GTGGGCGTGGCATTCATAGCATAGATATCGCTGATGTTCACCACTACACTTTTATAACCCAGGTGTTTCAGGGGGGTATACATTAGGTCGAAATGAATACCCTCTACCAACAGGTCGGTACTCATCACGGTTTGGCGTCCAAAATGATCTATCACCGCAGCGTCATCTCCCACACTTAAAATAGTGGAGCTGTTTTTTATTTCATTATTCTTGGTCAGATGGTCGATTAAACCAAATTCTCCTAATGCCGATATTTCTGTACGTTCGTCCATAGTGATTGATAAAAAATTTGCTTTAAATACTGAAACGTTCGGATATACACGAATCGTATTCAGCTATAAAAATTTGCTATACCAGTTGTTTTCTTTCGTGAATGATATCCAGCATTTCTGCATGAATTTTACCGTTGGTTGCGAGGATCTTCGACTGATAAGGAGAGTATTTATTTCCATCAAAATCAGTGACCATTCCGCCTGCTTCTTCCACGATCAAATAACCCGCTGCGCTATCCCAGGCATTGAGGTCGTGTTCGTAAAATCCATCAAAACGTCCGGCAGCTACCCAGCAAAGATCGATGGCCGCGCTGCCTAGTCTGCGCACCGGTACCCCTTTTCTGATAAACCTTTCAAATACTTCCAGCGGTCCGTTCTTGGTGTCGAGGTAATTGTAAGGGAAGCCGGTTACCAAACAGGATTTAATGACCTCAGATTTACTGCTCACTGAAATTTTGTGGTCATTCAGCGAAGCCCCAAATCCTTTTTGGGCAAAGAACATTTCCTGCATGATGGGATTGTACACAGCGCCCAGGATCATTTCTCCAGATTTTTCAAGCCCGATGCTTACACAGCAAATGGGAATGCCGTTGGCAAAATTCACCGTGCCATCAATAGGATCGATGATCCATTTGTATTCGCTGTCCATGATATGCTCGCCCGATTCTTCGCTAAGGATAAAATGTCCGGGATAATCACGTTTAATAATATTGATGATCGCTTTTTCAGCAGCATGGTCAGCTTCGGTTACCAGGTTATTAATGCCTTCTTTATTGGAGACCTTAAATTCTCCGTTAAAAAAACGTGTTATTTCCATAGCGCCGGCCTCTACTGCATTGAGTAAGGTGGTTTTTAACATGTTGCAAAGATACAAAGCCTTCTTTACTATATTTGAATATGCGTTTGTCGGTTATTATCGTAAACTATAATGTTAAGTATTTTCTGGAGCAATGCCTTTGCTCGGTACAAAAAGCCTGTACCGGAATAAATGCAGAGGTATGGGTGGTCGACAACGCCTCTACCGACGACAGCGAAGCTTATTTTAAAGACCGGTTTCCTGCTGTTCAATTTATATGGAACAAGGAAAACATGGGTTTTGCCAAAGCAAATAACCTTGCGCTGACTAAAGCAACAGGCGATTTTATCCTGTTCTTAAACCCCGATACGTTGTTGCCCGAAGATTGCTTTAAAAAATGCCTCACGTTTCTCGACAGCAAAAATAGTAATGCCGCTTTGGGTATCAGGATGGTTGACGGGGCGGGAAATTTTTTAAAGGAAAGCAAAAGAGGTTTTCCAACAGCCATGACCGCATTTTATAAACTCAGCGGACTAACCACCCTATTTCCTCGGTCAGGGGTTTTTGCAAAATATTATCTGGGCAATTTAGCAGAAAAAGAAAATCATGAAGTTGATGTATTGGCCGGTGCTTTTATGATGGTGCCCCAAAAGATACTTGAGCAAACCGGAGGATTCGATGAACGGTTCTTTATGTATGGAGAAGATGTGGATCTGAGTTACCGGATACAACAGGCGGGCTATAAAAATTATTATTTTTCCGAAAGCAGTATCCTGCATTTTAAGGGAGAGAGCAGCAACAAGGATAGCCTGAAGCAGCTTATTGTATTTTATAAAGCCATGTTGTTGTTTGTAAAAAAACATCAACGAGGACTAGGCGACAAATTGTTTGGACTGTTCTTACAATTAGCTATTTATCTGCGCATATTCGTAGCTGTTATTTTATTGCCTTTCCGATTTTTAAATAAGAAGAATGGTGATAATGAACCATTATTACTGATTGGAACTGAAACGGAAACCGCTGTGTTGCTTTCGCGATTGCCCGCTAACAATAAAAAGCTACCGGTACAAGCGAATATGCATCAGCTGGTGGACCAGCTCAAAAAATACCCAAAAGCTGAAATTGTTTTTTGTGAGGGCGGGCTTGGTTTCAGAGAGATCATTAATAGTATTCAAGCTATTCCAAAGGGGGCCCGTTTCAGGTTTCATGCCGAGGGCACCGGTTCGGTTGTGGGTAGTGAAAGCAAGGACCAGCAAGGGGTTTATTGGGTATTATCCTCTGCTAAATAAGGCTATTGACGAGCTCATCAACTGCTGTTTTATACAACTCGTTATTTGTTTCAAAAGAAATAAAGGGAAATGCAGCAGCCTGTTTCAGGGCTTCGGAAAAATTAAAATCTTCCTGCGTACAACTATAAAATATTTTTTTTTCTTTTAGGTTATCAGCCAAATATTCCTGTTCTGTTTGTGCGGGTGTGGGTATCAGTATTGCCTTTTGTTGCAACAGAACCAGGTCCATCACCGTACTATAACCAGACCTGCAGATCACTAATTCAGCCGCGAGTAGCGCTTCATTTAATTCAGCAGCGTTCAAATGATTTTCTATTTCAATATTCGGATTAAAACCAAGTATCGTTTCTTTATTTCCGGGCAGGCCCCTGATCAATAACACAGGCTTGGTATAATTTTTTAATTCAGTTCTTATTATTTCTTCCAGTATTGTTCTTTGTGGTTCGGGACCCGAAAGCAATACCGCCAGCGCATATTTTTTTTGTTGATTGCTTTTTTGGAAACGACTTAACGGACCAATATACTGAATAGGAACACGCGGTAGTTTTTCAGGATGTGATAATGCGCCTGCAAGATTTTGTTCACTGGCCATATCGGGCACCCAGCAACTATCAAATTTATTGATAAAATGATAATGTATTTTTTGTGCCAGCCATGCTGTGAGTCGATTATTGGTTTTTATAAAGAGCTGGTGTGTGATGTATGTGCAGGGAATGCTGCGATGATTTAAACCTGGCCGGTTATCCGAAATCACCGCATCAAATTCATGTTTCTTGATCGCTGCTTTCAACCAGCGCCGTTCGTGATAAATGGTAGCAATGATTTTTGGCAGCTGGCGGATAATTTGAAAACCAAAGCCTGATCTGCTTCGGCTTAAGTGAATATGATAACCCCCGAGCTCAAGAAATTGCATTTCAGGAAAAGAACACTGAAGCAGTACTTTTATTGGGCCTTCGGCTGCAATGAAGACTTCGCAATCAAGTGATTGTAAGTGCTGTATAATTGGAATACAGCGGGTGGCATGGCCCAAACCCCAGTCTAGCGGCGCCACCAGTATCCGGCTTTTGGCTCCCGGCATGTTAAATTTTCGCTGATTCATCAAAGCATCACAATAATTATCTGTGAAAATAGTTTAAATTGCTAATCTTATATATGCAAAAACTCGTAAAAATAACCCTGTTCTTAACCCTTCTGGTAAGCGTAATGGCTACCGGATGTTCTACATCAAAAAAAGGTGGCCATTGTGGCTGCCCGGCTAAAACAGGGTTTATTGGGTATTAAGGGTATACAAAAAGAAACAAAATACGATGAATCATCCTAACCGGGATCTATTGCTGTTGTTCAATCAAGAACTGATGTCTCCACGGGCAATTCAACACGAGGTAGATCAGCTGCATGATTTATTGTATTCGGTAGAGGCGGTAGACAATCTGCTTCCGGTATACGAGGGTTTCGATCTGAATAAAAGAAAGATCATCCACAAACCCTCATTGCTCAGGCCCCTGATCAGCGAATCTGATACAAAGCCCTTTGTATTTTTAAATTGTGTGAACTAAGCAATCAGCTAAGTTTTTGCAAGGCAGTTTTTAACATCCCGATCATTTCATCGATCTCTTCAATTTTACAGGTACCTACGCTTAACCGGTACCAGGCACTATTTCTTTCGGCGCCAAATGCATAAAAAGGAACGATGGCCAATTTCGCTTCGTCGAGAATATAGGCAGTAACATCAGCCTGATTTTCCAGAACTTTTCCTGCTGCTGTTTTTTTACCAGCATAATCTATTTTAATGGTAAGATAGATTGCGGCTTGCGGTGCGATCACATCTACCGAAAAACCTTCTGCCTTTAACTGACTAAAGCCAGCTGCAATTTTCTGCAGACGGTCATTTACTCCCGCTTTAAAACCAATAAAATATTTATTTACAGAATCGGTTTGTAACAAATATGCTGCCACAGCTTTTTGTTCGGCCATGGGGGCCCAGGCACCAACATGACTATTGATAGAA
>CAIRHQ010000046.1 GCA_903878475.1 uncultured Bacteroidota bacterium
CTGCTTCCTGCGATTCGGGAAACTGGTCGATCAGATCCAGATAATATTTCAGGGCTTGTTTGTTGTTGTTGATATTGTAATAGCTGAGTCCGGTCTTCAGATAGGCCGCAGGCTTCCAGGCCTCCTCATTTTCCAAATTGAGCAGTTTAACCAGATAAGGAATGGCCTCAGCAAATTTTTCATCGGCGATATAGGTATCGGCAATTTCCATTTGCGCCTGAGGGATCAGACTGCTTTCGGGATACAGGTGACTGAGGCTGTTCAGCACTTTGATCTTTTCTGTTGAATTTTTAATACCCGCCAATATTGCTTTCTGGTAATAAGCATAGTCACTTTGTGGCAGCGCATTGTTGATGGCGGTTTCGTACATATCGCCCGACTTGCTGAAATTCTTTTGCATAAAATAACAATCGGCACTGCGCAAGAAGGCATCCTGTTCTATAAAACTGGAGGTAGGCGATACGGTTAGGGTTACCTGCTCAAAATAAGATAGGGCCTTTGCATATTGTTCTTTCTGGAACCAGCTATATCCCAAATTATAGGCAGCATTTTTAGCATTGGCTTCTCCCATGGCTGGCGGATTGGCCTGTTGATAAAAGCTGAGGTATCGGATGGCATAGTCGTACCACTTGTTGCGATAAGCAAGCTCGCCCCGGTAGAAATTAGCATATGGACTTAATGACGAATCGGGCAATTGAGTCATTTTACTGAATAAGCTATCGGCTTTTTCAGCTTGATCTTCATTCATCAGTTCTATTCCCCTGCCCAATAAGATGCGGGGGTACAGGGCTTGCATGGTCTCATTTGGCTTTTTCACCGACTCATACAATTCCATTGCAGCAGCATAATGATGGGCATTGGTTTGCAATACCAGCATGATCTGTTTTGCTTCCTCATCAAAATCAGATTTCGGGTAGTCGGACAGGTAAGTCTTGATACTGCTAAGCGCTTCTTCCTCCTTCCCGGTTTCGTACAAGAGTTTAGCATAAGTGAATCGGGATACCTGTTTTTGTTTTTCATTGGTCAGGTTTTCGGCACAATATTGAAAGGCTTTCAAGGCTTCTTCTTTTTGTCCGGTTTGCAGGTAACAATCACCCAGCAGGTACATGCTGTTGAGTCCGAGTGAATCCTTTTCAGTACTTAGTTTTTTAAACCCTTCAATGGCTTTGTCGCATTGGTGATCCTGGTAATAGGCATAACTGAGTTCATACAAGATCTCATTGTTCACATTATCATTGCTATCGGCATAGGTTTTCAGGATCGGTAATGCGCTGGCAAAATCCTTCTTTTCGAAATACAACTGGCCTTGTAGCAATTTCAATTCTTTTTCAAATTGAATTGCCCCACCTTGTTCAAGTACCTCGCTCGTGTATTGTAAGGCTTCATCATATTTTTTCTGGAAGCAGAGGATCTCGGCGATATAATAGGGCACGATCCCTTTGTATGCCGGTTCATTTTGAACCAGTTTAAATGCCTGCATGGCAGCGGTATAATCTTTGTCGTAGAAGCTGATATAGCCAAAATAGTAATTGGCGGGGAAATAGTATTTATTGTCGGCAAGTTCACGAACCTCATAAAATAAGGGTTTGGCCTCAGCATATAATTTAGCATTAAAATAACAATATGCTTTTTCAAACTTGGCATCGGCTAGGTCGGCCGGACTTAAATTAGCCAATCCTGATTTTTCATAATACCCTAATGCGGTGCCAAAATCTTCTTTGGTAAAATAGAATTTAGCCAGTGCATAGCTCAGCATTTTACGGCGGGGTTCATTGTTCACCAGGTCGATATATTGTTTGGCCGCAGATTCAGCGCGAGGCAGGTTCAGTTTCAACTCACACACGATATAGTAATAGTTGAGATCGTCATTGAGGTAAGCGTGGTCACTGGCGCTGTTCTCGGGTGTTTGCGCCTGCAAGGCTGATAGCAGCGGATAGGCCAGGGCGTATTGTTCCTGCATAAAATATTCCTTTGCTTCTTTGAACATTTTTTCAGGATCGGTAACCTGATGCGTAGGTTGCGAAAAAGCCGTGATACTGATGAGCACACAGTAAAACAGTCCGATGATTTTTTTCAGGTACATGTGATGGTTAGATTTCATTTATACAAGTTGTGAATGCGCCACACAACCATCATTACAAACACCGTTCCAAATTGGTTGTGTATAAATGAATCTCAGACGTAATCAAAAGGAATGTATTTTTACAAGGCTGTTAAAATAATGATAAAAGAATCTTTATTCAATATCAACAATCAAAAATAAAATCTGATGAGAAAACTTTTTTCCTCCAAGTATTCAGCAGGCGCCTTCAATGCTGCCATGCTTTTTTTAAGACTGGCCTTTGGTATTTTAATGATGAACCATGGTTACCAGAAATTGCTGCATTTTGCCGACAAGCAGCATAGCTTCATGAATTTTCTGGGAATGGGTTCTACCCTATCTCTGTTATTGGTGATCTTTGCTGAATTCTTCTGCGCCTTATTCATCATTCTTGGTTTGTTTACCCGGCTTGCGGCCATTCCGCTGATCATTGCAACCTGTGTGATGGTCTTTAAAGTGCATAACGGAGATGTATTCGGAGATGGGGAGACGGCTGCTTTATACCTTACTGGATTTTTGGTATTGCTGCTCGTAGGACCGGGAAGGGTCAGTGTTGACAGTATGATCGGAAAATAGATAAATTATTATTGGACATGTATATCACCGAAACACAAATACGCATCCACTATGCCCTCACCGACCAGATGGGAGTAGTATACCATGGCCACTATGCGCAGTTCTATGAAATTGCCCGCTCGGAAGCCATCCGTCAGTTGGGATATACGTATAAAGACATTGAGTCCATGGGCATCATCATGCCGGTAGTGGATCTACATTGCAGATTCTTAAGACCCGCCCGTTATGATGATATGATCACCGTTAAGACTACCCTAAAAGAACTCCCGCTCCACCATAAGATCGTTTTTCATCACGAAATATTCAATGACAAGGATGAATTGCTGAATACGGGCGAAGTTACCCTGTACTTTGTAGAAGCCTCTACGATGAAGAGATGCGAGATGCCGGAGGCGTTGAAGGAGAAGCTGGTGGGGTACTTTTAGGTTGGAGGGTTTATTTTGTTGGAGGTTGTCCCGAAAGCTTTCGGGTGGAGGTTGGAGGTTAGAGGTTAGAGGTTGGAGGTTGGAGGTTGGAGGTTAGTGAGCGTATTATTGAGGGGATGATTAACATTAGTTGAAAGAAAATATATCATACATAAAATTTAAGGGGGCTTAACGTAATCCTTTAAGCCCCCTTAAATATATGTATACTAGCTTAGTTGTTGGGTCTTCGCAACTTCCAACCTCCAACCTGAAACTTCCAACAACTTGATTGCCGTTAGTCAGGAGACCAGACGGCGGCGAAACATCCAACCTCCAACTTCCAACAGTTGTTTACACCCTATAATTATCCGCCTTCCAATTCGTAATAGACATTTTAATATCTTTTGAGGATAAAGACTGTTCAGCCGCTTTTTTGGCCAATGCTACAAATTCTTCATCAGATGCAAAACGGAGAGCGATGATCTGGCCGATGCGCAGTCGATTGTCGAGCAAACTGCCGGTCATGGCAAAATGCCGAAGATTCTCTTCTGCACGGATGGCTCTATCCTGTGCCTTTAAGGAAAAAGTACGGGCAAAAAATGCGATCAGTAACAATACAAAACTGCTTAAACAGATCAGGGATGCACTGTACAAGCCATCCTGCTTATGGCAGGCATCGAATAAATTGATACAAGAGCCAATGATGAGGGCTAGTAATGCCGTGAATCCGAGGTAATGGTACCCAAATACCAGACGGCTATGATTTTTGTAATTTTGTTCTGCCATAATAAATTATTTTTAGTTGTATTAAAGATAATTAAAATACCGGGTTGAGAAAATTAAGTTCTACCCACAATAAACCTACAAACGAATTCCTGTGTTGGCTTATCTTGCAGCATAATTTTTGATTCGCTATCTAAAAATAGCCATAAAACCATTTCAATCCCGTATGACAGAAGCTTGCATCATTACCATTGGAGATGAATTACTGATCGGACAAGTAGTAGATACCAACAGCACCTGGATGGCACAGGAACTGAATAAGTCAGGCATTCGGGTAGCCCGCCGGGTAGCCGTAGGCGATGTATGGGATGAAATTTGGAATACCCTGGATGAAGAACAGCAACATGCCGATATTATTTTAATTACCGGTGGTTTAGGGCCTACATCCGATGATATTACCAAACCCCTGCTTTGTAAATATTTTAATGATACCCTGATAGTAGACGAAGCAGCTAAAGAAAATGTGATCCGGATCTTCACCCATCTTAACCGCCCCATCATTGAGCGCAATTTATTACAAGCCGAGGTGCCCTCAAGTTGTATCGTTTTACAAAACACAAGAGGCACTGCCCCGGGTATGTGGTTCAATAAAAATGGGAAAGTGATTGTGAGCATGCCCGGTGTGCCGCACGAAATGAAGGGCATGATGGAAATTGATGTGATCCCGATGCTGTTGAAACAATTCAGCTTCCCCACAATCCTGCACCGCACCCTGCTTACCGCCGGCGTAGGCGAAAGTTTTTTAGCCGAACTGATCAAGGATTTTGAAATGGCATTACCCGCGGATATCAAACTGGCCTACTTACCTAATTATGGCATGGTGCGATTGCGTTTATCCGCTACCGGTACTAATAAAGCAGCATTGGAAGCCAGCATCAACGAACAATTTGAAAAATTACAGGAACTGGTGAAAGAATACCTGGTTACCAATGAAGATGAACCGCTGGAAAAAGTTATAGGAAAATTGCTTTTGCGTAAAGGAAAAACCCTGTGTACCGCCGAAAGTTGTACCGGAGGATATATCGCCCACCTGCTCACCAGCATTCCGGGTTCATCGGCATTTTATGATGGCAGCGTGATCAGCTATTCTTATAAGGCCAAGGAAGACCTGTTGCAGGTAGATCATCAAATATTGGAAGCCAGGGGTGCCGTGAGTGAAGAGATCGTAAGCTCCATGGCCAAGGGCGCCCTTAAAAATATTGGTTCCGATTATGTGATCGCGGTTTCGGGTATCATGGGCCCCGATGGCGGATTGCCTGATAAACCCGTAGGCACCGTATGGGTAGCGGTTGGCAACGGACAAAAGATCATGGCAAAAAGATTTCAGTTCCGGTTCGACCGAATGAGGAATATACAGCTTACTGCCTCCCAATCGCTCAATTTATTGCGAAAATTCATACTTGAATCTTAATGTAAGCAGCTTGAGTCAATTAAAGGGAAATAATTATCTTTGATGCCTCAACATGTTGCCCTTGCCGCTGCTTTTAGCAATCAGTACAAGTGTGCGACGCAACGATGCTGAACAGCATATCCGATGCTGGTAACCAAAAAAAATCTAACAATGAGTGTAGTTGACCTGATCATGCCGAAACTTGGTGAAAGTATAATGGAAGCCACCATATTGAAATGGCATAAGAAGCCGGGTGATGCCATCAAACAGGATGAAACCGTGCTCGATATTGCCACCGATAAGGTAGACAGTGAAGTACCTTCTACTGCTGAGGGTGTGTTGGAATCCATCTTATTCAATGAAAATGATGTGGTTCCCATCGGCGCCGTGATCGCCCGCATCAGGGTTGGTGCCAATGCGGCCGTAGCCCCTGCTCAAACTACTGCTCCGGTTACCACTCCACAATACGAAGATGCCAAATTGGTTGAAGAGATCCCTTATCAACCCGTGGCACATCAGGTAAATACATCGAACAGCAATAAAGTAAGATTTTACTCACCACTGGTTTTGAATATAGCCCAGGAAGAAGGTATCGGGATGGCCGAACTGGAAAATATTCCTGGCACCGGACAGGATGGAAGGGTAAGTAAAAAAGATATACTGGCCTATGTTGCCGCAAGAACTAATCCACAGCAACAGGCTACCGCAGCACCCGTTCAACAAGCTGCACAACCGGTTGCCCTTGTTCAACAGGCAGCATCCGGCAATGTAAATACGCATCAAAATCTGCCTACGGTGTTCACCGGAAATGTGGAAGTGATTGAAATGGACCGTATGCGCAAGCTCATCGCGAAGCATATGATCGACAGCAAGCATACCAGTGCACATGTGACCAGTTTTGCCGAATGTGATGTTACCAACCTGGTATTGTGGAGAGAAAAAGTGAAGAAGGATTTTGAAAAAAGAGAAGGCGAAAAAATAACTTTTACCCCACTCTTTATTGAAGCCATTGTAAAATGCATCAAGCGCTATCCGATGATGAGCAGTTCAGTGGATGGAGATAAGATCATCATTAAAAAAGACCTGCATATCGGAATGGCTACGGCCCTTCCCAATGGCAACCTTATTGTACCCGTGATCAAGAATGCGGATCAATTGAACCTGGTTGGTTTAACCAAGCAGGTGAACGGACTGGCCAATGCAGCACGTACCGGTAAATTAAGACCCGACGATACCAATGGCGGCACTTTTACGCTGACCAATGTAGGAACCTTTGGAAGCATCATGGGCACGCCCATCATCAATCAGCCACAAGTGGCCATCATGGCGGTTGGAGCCATCAAGAAAAGACCAATGGTGATTGAAACGCCGCAGGGCGATAGCATCGCTATCCGACACATGATGTATATTTCATTGAGTTACGACCATCGCATCATTGACGGAGCATTGGGTTCTACTTTCTTAAATGCTGTATCGAAAGAATTAGAGAATTTTGACGGGGCAAGAAATTTTTAGTCAATTACAAAGTAGTTTGATCTTTTACGATATTGATGATGGCATCAATATTATTCCCTGTTAACAAATGCACATGGGTGGTTATTTTTTGAATATCCCAGTCCCACCATTTTAATGCCAGCAACGCTGCTATTTCATTTTCTGAAAAACGTTTTCTTATTTCTTTTGCCGGATTCCCTCCTACAATGGCATAGGGCTCCACATTTTTGGTAACCACAGCATTTGCTGCAATAATTGCCCCATCGCCGATATGCACACCGGGCATGATGGTTGCCTGATAGCCGATCCAAACATCATTGCCTACAACGGTATTGCCTTTATGGGGATATGATTTGCCCTCCATTGCATCTTTCCAGTCTTCCCCAAACACCGCAAATGGATATGCAGAAACCGCATCGGTTAAATGATTGGCGCCATTCATGATAAAGCTAACGTCGGCGGCGATCATACAAAATTTTCCGATGATCAGTTTGTCATGATTAAAATCGAATAGATATTTTACATTTTTCTCAAAATTCTTGACATCCTCAAAATCATCATAGTAGGTATAATCACCCACCATGATATTGGGATTCCGGATGATGTTCTTTAAAAAACATAGGCGGTTATACCCGGGCAGGGGAAATGTTGAATTTTTATCAGGTGCAGCCATGAATACAAATATTATTTATTGGTTAGCATTCTTACTCAACGCCCAATCCCCAGTTGATCCCTTTCTGCGTTGCCGGAACGCCTGTGATAAGCCATTTGGCAGGTTTTTCTCCTTTCAGTTTCCAATCAAAGAATTGTTGTTCCCTGATCTGAATATCTTTCCTGTTCTTTCTTTCTACCAGGTTATGGGCTTCGCCATTGTATTGCAACAACCAAACGGGCTTGCCTAAACGCCGTAAGCCGGTGAACATTTCTATGCCCTGGTACCAGGGAACGGCGCCATCGGCATCATTGCTCATGATCACCACAGGAGTATTCACCTTGGGCAATTTGAACAGCGGAGAATTCTCGATATACAATTGTGGTTTCTCCCAAAGGGTAGCCCCCAGCCTGCTTTGTGATTTTTCGTATTGGAACTGTCGGTTCAATCCGCTTTCCCAACGGATACCTCCATAGGCACTGGTCATATTGGCAACCGGTGCACCTGCCCATGCAGCCGCAAAAAGATTGGTACGCGTGATGAGGTAAGCCACCTGGTATCCGCCCCAGCTCTGGCCCTGGATACCCATTTTGGTGCTATCAACAAAACCCAATTTCACTACAGCACGTACACCACTCACGATATAATCATAGGCATCTTCTCCCGGATGTCCGGTACCATAGGCGATATCGGGTGCAAATACCACATAACCCCTGCTCACAAAGAATGA
>CAIRHQ010000047.1 GCA_903878475.1 uncultured Bacteroidota bacterium
CAAAACTACCCAAGCTGAAAGCCACGGATAAGGCCAATTACAAGCAAGCCTATGATATGCTGATGGAAATATACAGGGCCAAGGGTGATGCCAAAAAAATGGGAGAATATAAACTGAAAAAAGACGCTATTCAATAATTGATTTTATAGCCAATATATTTTTAAAGAAAAAGCCTCCGATTGGAGGCTTTTTCTTTAAAAATAATTTTATCCGCCAATCCGCATCTGTATGCCCATTCCTCCACCGCCGCCTTGCATATCTTTCATTGATCTTATCTCAATATCCTTGGGGATCTCAAATTCTTTATCCGATACCGCTTTTTCAAAGTCGATCTTAGTTACCAGTACAGTCATTTTTCTTCCCCTGCCCATATTCCGCTCATACTGGAGCGGAAATCCTTTCAGCAGTTCAAGTCCTGATGAGCCCGTCTGTGATCCAAATCCACCACCACCTCCGGTGCTGCTTACTCCCTGCAGTGTAAAATCGGGACTGTACCAAACAAGGCTGGTATCCGTTTTCCCATTGCTGCGGGTACTCAGGATCAGTGCTTTTTTACAATCATATCCGGCAATTTTTTTGCTTTCATCCAGATAAACAATATTTATTTTAGGTTCGGAATTTTCCGCCAGCGGGTTGTCATTTCTGGTTTTCATCATACTGTCCAATCTTTTGCGCATGGCTTCCTGCTCTTCGTCGGTCGACTTTATTCCAAATTTTTTACCCATCATTTCCATAAGGGTGATGGTGGTTTTTTTGTTGTTGTCGCGAATAATGGTGGTACGACCCATCTCTGACTCTGAAAAAGTTTTTACTAAGTCATTCTTAAGGTAAGTGGTCGACTTGCTTTCGCCTTCGCCTCCAAAACGCATAACCCTCACTTCTTCGCCGTTACCGGAGGTTTGTACATTGGGTGGGGGCCCATCTTCTTCTTCTGGGGCAACAATGGTGATCTTTGTGCTGATCGTAGCTTGACTGATCAATTTGGGTTGCGCATATCCTGCCACACAAGCAGCAGATAGGGCAAGGGTAAAAAATAATTTCATATTATATAGGTTGAGGTTCAAATATACGAATTGATTCGTAAAATAAATATAGCCCCTGATTTTCCGGACTTATTTAACAAGTTCTTAATAGAGTTTAGAAATATGAGGATCTGGTTAAGCCTGCTTTTCCAATAGGAGGTCACTATATGAAACGGCGATATAGTCTTGTTGACTGATGCCAAACAAGTTGGCATAACGGCTGCATTGTTCCTGTAATTTAGCGATACCTGATTCTCCGGCATGATCAATGGCTTCTACTTCTATAAATGTTCCGAGTTGATCTACCCGGTCGAAATGAAATTTTACATTGTCGATAAAATAGATCCTTCTTCTTTTGTCTACCACTACTTTTATGCCATGCAGTTTTACCAGGATCTCTTTCAAGGCAGGGTGGGGCTTATGTTCGTACAACAATACATCAGATTGCTTGGCGCCTGCGGTATCTGATCTTTCGTAATAAATAAGTGCATTCTCAATATTTCCTTCGCGGAGTTTGAGTCTACCGGTGGATACATTAAAATAGGTATCAATCTGGTGGTCTTCGCCGATGAACAAAGGGTTCAGTTCCTGTAATTTTTTTTCCAATGTTTCCAGTTCATGCGTTTTTGCTTTGAACTCGAAATTTAGTTTTGCCATTGCTGCTACTGTTTAATATTTACCTGATATTGAATGAAGGTAATAAAAAACAGAGTCTGAATTACAAGCTTCTGAACAACGGTGTTTGGGCACATTTGGCAAAGCTTTTTCCATCCAATTGTGGGCAAAGCGTTGCACCGGCTCTGTCGATCGTTTGCTTTTGAGCCGTTTGCAGGATATTATCCCAGCTAACTTCTTTTAAATTGAGGTCAAAGCTTTTTTCCAATGATTGCCTTAACTGAAAGGTAAAGAATCCACCATCTGATCCATTGCCTGCCGATAATTGTCCCTTAGACGCTGCAGTCATCAATATCGACATGCGTTTAGGGTTCAGGAACAGGTCTCTGCAGTTCTCCATGCTCCATCCGATAGATGAACCTCTGGTACTTGGCATAGGAGAACTTGTTACATTATTAAGGGTAGGATCTGTATTACAACAATCACTGATCACGAGGTTCAATCTTGCCCCTTTCTGCTTTATACGGTTAAAGATATCTTCAATATTATAGGTATAGGGCGGACCATAATGCTGAAATTCCTTGTCGCGCAGGTCGATATAGGGAAACAGATTATTATCATTGTTATAACTGAATCCATGGCCTGAGTAATAGAAAACCACAATATCCTCAGGACCGGGATTAAGGGAATACATAGCCTTATCAACATTGTCCTTGGTAAAATCATTGCCAAAGATGATCTGTTCATCATATTGTATTCCCATGAATTCGGCTACGGAGCTGAAGAGTTTTTTGGTGGCATCTTTGTCGATGGCGCAAGTACTTCCAATGGAGGATTCATTGGTATTGGCAACTACGATCAAATGTAGCCGAATAGCCTTTTGTTGGGTGGTAAGACTCCGGGTCTTAGTATCAAAAAGATTCTGGTAAAAACCATCTTCGGGAACAAAATACTGTGAAACAAATTCTTTCGTAAGGTCGGCCTGTTGCAGTAGGCGTATATTAGAGATCACGCCCTGGTATTGTTTGCCATCATATACATCTTTCGACATCACGGCCCAGGGTTCAAAATAATTAGTTTGGGGGTTAACCTTAAACCAAAATACATCCGGACTATATTGAAAGGTTGTATCTCCCATAATGACGAATGGATTCATTCCCTGGTAATACAACTTATTCATTTCCAGATTATTATCTTTATCACGGCCATAGTTCTCTTTCATGTCCATATCCACCAGGAAATCCACTTTTTTTTCAAGATCGAAATATCTTACCCGTATATATCCAGTGCCATCTTCATAGCGGTATAAAAAGGCTTTATAGGCTTCCTTTACATTGTTGTTGAGTGTGTAATTATATTCAATTTCATAAATGGATTGGGCAAATAGTTCATGGCTGCAGATAAGAAATAGCAGGGTGAACAATAGTTTCCTTAATTTCATTGTTGTAGAATTTATATGACTGTCTGAACATTAAATTACTACATGTATTTGATTTCACATAATAATTATCGAAAATTTATAAAGTTGGATTTATCTAAGGCGGTACTATAATTATTCTTGACGCTTTGAATAAACAAGCGTTATTATAATATCATTGAAACAGCATCTGCGTATGAAACAATTTTTGTTGATGATGTCCATTTTTTTTGTTCAGGAGCATGCATACGCTCAGCAAAAAAAAGCGGATAGTCTTGAAGCGTTGTTGAGCCATGCTCACAAGGATACCAGTAGGGTAAACCTGATGTGGCAACTGGCCAGTGCAACCTCCCTGTATAATCCTGAAAAGGCCCTGGTTTTGGCCCAGCAGGCTGTATTGCTTGCTCAAAGGATCAAGTATATTGATGGCGAGTCAAGGTCCTTAGGCGTGCTGGCAAATGCCTTTTTAAGTATCGGTAACTATCCCCGGGCCCTGGCCACCAATTTTGAAAAATTGCAGTTGGATGAAAAGCAGCATAATCCCCGGAATATGGCCAATGCGCTGATGAAGATTGGTGCGGTGTATGTGTACGAAGAAGAGTATCAATTAGGCTTAAAATATTATTATCAGTCAGATTCGGTGATCAAAGCGAATAATATTGAAGATTTTAAATATTTTATTGCTTTGAATCTGGGTGATGTATACAACCGGCTGAATATTTCCGATTCATCTTATAACTATTTTAATAAGTCGCTCCAGATCGCAGTGCAAAAAAACGATAGTGACTGGGTGGGTACATCCATGACCGGATTGGGACATTGTTATACCAAGATGAGCAATTATCAGTTTGCACTTTTCCATTATCATAGTGCCATTCAATATTTGGAGACCATCGATGTGCATGATGATGAAGTGTTGTGCGAGGCCTTACTTGGGATGGCAAACCTGTATCAGAAAATGAATCGCAATGATTCAGCTCAATTCTTTGCCCGCCGTTCATTAAACCTGGCAAAAGCAGATAATTTTCTGTTGAAAGAAATGGAGGCAGCTGAATTCCTGACCAATCAATATAGAACTACCAATCAGGTGGATAGTGCTTTTGCGACTATGAGTCGGGTACAGGAATTGAATAATACCCTGAATAGTAAAAGCAGGATCCGGCAATCGCAGGTATTGTCGACCAATGAACAATTGCGTCAGATTGAACTGGAAGAGAACAGGAAGGAAGCAGAAAAGGAGCGGAAGCAGCAATTACAATACCTATTCATTGGGATGTTCATTCCGGGATTTTTTCTGTTCACTTTATTGCTGAGTCGTATCAGGGTACATGTAAGATTGATCAAGATACTGGGTATACTTTCCCTGTTATTGGTATTTGAATACCTTACCCTGTTATTGCATCCCTATGTGGCTGATCTAACGCATCATACACCTGTTTATGAGCTCTTGATCTTTGTATCTATTGCCACCTTGCTGATCCCATCGCATCATAAGATCGAACACTGGCTAATAGAAAAACTCGTAAGCAATAGAAAGGATAAGCTTAAACTTAAAAAAGTTAATCTTAAGGTTAAGGATCCTGACCGTTGAACTTACGAGTCTTCGATGTTGAAATAATTTTTATTCCGGTGTTTTAATGGGCCTGGTTTTGGCAGTATCAATTATTTTAACCGGAGTATCTACTGTAGCCGGCTTTACTTCCATTTTAGGAGCAGCAGCGGCAGGAGTGTCTTTTGTAGCTTCTTTTGTTTCGCCGGAACCATTGCAACCAATGGCCAAACCGCCTGTGATCAAAAGGGTAGCCAAAAAGATACGGCTAGTTAGTTTTGTTGGAGTGTTCATCATATATTAATAGTTTAGGGTATAAGAATACAATAATTATTTTGAAAAATCAAGGAAAAATTCAATTTATCATTAGGGGTGATACTTTGCATCGAAGAAAATAGCAACTGGGATTAGCTATTTTTTCTTCATAATCAAATCAATGAATTGCTAATTGATCTCCAATTCGGATCTGTTTTCCTTTTTCTGTAACCGGAATACTGCAGTCTACCGATAAATAATACAAGGAAGGGAGTTCATCCACCATACTCCATTCGGGGATGTTTTGCGCTCTGGCCCGGGTCATTTGCTTCACAAATGTTTTATCCGTTTCACCGCTATGGGGATGGCGAGGGGGCACATTGCAGCGTGCACGCAAACTATTTCCCGCAAGTTGAACTGATCCTATGCTGAATGGAACTGGAATACCGGAAGACCTGGCCAATTGCTCTTCCCAAAAAGGAGTAACGCCCGCAAGTTCGATATTAACCCTAAAGCGTAAACGCAGATCAGCTGCATCATGCCCCGGCATTTCCTGGGCAAGATATTGCATCGTTTCCTGCGAAACCACCGACAAACACGAGGTGTCGGGAATATCCAATAGCCTCCCTGCCTTGTTATGAAGCAGGTGAACCGGCATCTTAAAAAAATCGGTCAGGTAGGATTCTATCAATGCCTGTTCATCCAGTAATTTGAACTGATGGGTAATTGTATCATGCCGTTCCGAAAAATTCACGGTCATATCACTCAGGTTGTATTCGGCTTTTAGTTGATTAACCCTACCGGTTCTTTTTCCATTCATCAATCTTCCATCGGCTCCAATGATGGCAAATTCGCGGTCGTGCAATAAACTCCGGTGGCCGATCTCAGCCATTTCCAGGGGAATGCCATCCAATGATTTTATTGGAAAGATGCGGATGCCCGAAACAACGGGGGAGTTATGAACTTCCTGTCTATCCACTCTTATGTGCTTGCCAGATAAAAAAGATATTCAATGATACATACAAGAACAGGAAGATCTGTGCTGCCAGCATATCAAATCTTCTGGCTTGTTTAATTTTGTTCTGCTTTACCAGTTTGAGCGACCAGGCAGTGGCTGTGATCACCGCAAAAATAAAGAATAGGGTAATTCCGTGAAGGGTATCCACCAGTGTGAATGTAGTAGATTCTGGTAAGGAGGAATCGATGATATATTTATTACCGATCACGGCAAATAATGAACCTACACTTAACCCAAACCGTGAGTCGATTCCATCTGCATGGATATAAAAGCATACATAGGCGATCAGGAATGCGATATACATGCCCAGGAACATTTTCCAGAAGAGTCCGCTGGCATTCCGGTTCAGATCCATTCGTACCCTGAAGGCACTGTATTCCATATGTGGCTTGGGTATGGTAGCATCGCCAAATGCAGTTTCATAGGCTTTTGTGGAAACTCCTAAAATACAACTGTCGATCACCCATCCATTGATGGTGAACCTTGGATCGAAATGATTGCCCAAGGTATCGGGTTTAAACACCAATGATTTTGAATCAAATTGTGAATTTTCAAACGACAGCCTCATTTTCTGGCGGTCAAAAGGGAAATTACTGATCCGCCAGGAGTCTTTCATCGTGGCCTGGATCTTCATCAGCATATACACTTGTTCGCCAGAACTGTCGGTGGTGGAATAGGAGGTTGTGAAACTCTTTGCCTGCGGGATCTCTAGGTTCTGATCAAAATTGAATGCCCTGTTCTTGTATCGGAGCCATAGCCAGAAATTAATATCATATTCTTTCTGCTTGAAATCGATATTATGAATACTGGTGATGTAGAGACCAATACTAACGGTATCGGGTGGGGTGGCAGGGGTACTATCTTTTTGATTAGTCTGCCCCATGGCACTCATAAAGAAAATGAAAGGGGCGAAGAACAGGCAGGCTTTTTTCATTTTTACTATTTGGAGTAAGATAAATAACC
This sequence comes from uncultured Bacteroidota bacterium, assembly GCA_903878475.1. Taxonomy (GTDB): domain Bacteria; phylum Bacteroidota; class Bacteroidia; order Chitinophagales; family Chitinophagaceae; genus Ferruginibacter. The sequence goes on from CAIRHQ010000047.1 coordinate 6,840, forward strand.
ACTTTGAATAAACCATGAAGATTTTGTCATTTGATTTTCAAGGGGAGGATATTTTCGTATAATCGTCAGGCTGATTCGGACTGATTATCCTGGCTCATGATCCTGCCAAGATAAGATTTGCCTGAAGCAGCAATAAAAGTAAATCCAATGAGTAAAGAGGGAGAACTGAATATCAGGGCCAATAAAAATTCATTTTTAAAAAGAAAAAAAACGATCAACAAAAGTCCTCCGATCATCATCGTCCATCCTCCGGTGAATGGCCATTTCCAGCCGGCTACATAACCAAAGAAACTGAACATGGCAAAGGGGAGGAACCAAAGCCAGTCGTTCGCTTTTCCTTCAATAACATCCGGTATGCCCTCATTGATAATATAGGCTGAAAATATGATCAGGAACAGTAACCCCAAAATTCTGGAGAACCACTTATAGTACGTGTACACAGACATAACAAATCAAAATTAATGCAGCAAAGTAGAACAGCATGCTTATCTTAACAATGATATTGGTCATGTTTTTCTAAAATTCTGTTGCCGAAACTGCTCCTTAATTCATGACCGGTACCTGTTTCAGAATCTCCTGTAAATAGGCCCAGAATTTCTGGACTGAGCTGATCTGTACTTTTTCATCAGGAGAGTGTGCGCCATAAATATTGGGGCCGAAGGAGATCATTTGCATAGTTGGGTAATGACTGCCCAGGATACCGCATTCTAGTCCTGCGTGAATGGCATTCACCTTTGCCGGTGATTGATACAATTCTTGATATAATTCACTCATCAGTTTTACAATGGGTGCACTGGGTTTGGGTTCCCATCCAGGATAGGCGCCGGTATAAGCCAGGGATGCACCTGCCAGTTCAAATGCTGCAGCAATGGCCCTTGCGAGGTCATCTTTTTCGGAATTGACCGAACTGCGGGTAAGGCATTGTATGGAATATGTACCCTGATTAACTTGTATTTTGGCAATATTGTTAGATGATTGTACCAGTCCCGGAATATCCGGACTCATGCGATAAATACCATTAGGGCAACTGTACACTGCACGCAAAAATTTAAATTGGAATGCAGGATCCAGCACCGTTGCAGGCAAGTCAACCTTTTCTATTGAAATTTCCAAAGCCGGATCGGTAAAATGGTATTCATTTTTTAAGATCTGTTGAAATTGGGTAATGAGTGCCTGAAATGGAACTTCTTTTTCGGGTGCAATACAAACTGTTGCTGTGGATTCTCGGGGAATGGCATTGCGCAGACTTCCGCCATCTAATGATGCTAGGGCGGCTCCGGTTTCATCGGCCAGTTTTAAAAGTATTCTGTTCATCAGTTTATTGGCATTGGCACGGCCTTTATGGATATCTACACCCGAGTGCCCGCCGGTTAAGCCTTTCAGGCTGATCCGGAACGCGGAATTTCCTGCTGCACTATTTGACTCATAACTACCGGTGGCGGTTACATCAATTCCTCCAGCACAACCGATCGTGAGTTCATCGTCTTCTTCCGTATCTAAATTGAGTAAGATCCTTCCTTCTAATGCACCGGCTTTTAACGCCAGCGCTCCGCTCATTCCGGTTTCTTCATCGACTGTAAAAAGAGCTTCCAGAGCGGGGTGTGGAATATCTAGAGAAGCCAGTATCGTCATTATCGCTGCTACACCGATACCATTATCGGCTCCCAGTGTAGTGCCTTTTGCTTTCACCCAATCGCCATCCACATACATATTTATGCCCTCACTGGAAAAATCAAAGATCGTATCTGAATTCTTTTGATGAACCATATCCAGATGGCTTTGCAGGATCATTGGGGTTCGGTCTTCCATACCTGCTGTGGCCGGCTTCTTAATGATCACATTGCCGATTGCATCCACTACAGTGGGTAAATTCAGCGATTCGCCAAATGCCTTGATAAAGGCTACAGCCCGTTCTTCTTTTTTTGAGGGGCGGGGAATGGCATTCAGACTGGAAAAATGGTTCCACAATGCGGTGGGAGCGAGTGCGCTAACTGGCTGGTTCATGATGATTGGGATTGAAATATAAAATTAGCTAAATACAGGTTGAGAAAGAAATTATAATCTTCCCATAAGTTAGTTCTGAAAGGATCAGCAAAATAGAAAGCCATTTAAAAAGCCCTGAAACAAATGAATCAGGGCTTTTAATTTTTTGTTACCCAACCTGGATTCGAACCAAGACAGGCAGAATCAGAATCTGCAGTACTACCATTATACTATCGGGCAAAAATGGAATGCAACATTACGATTTTCCAGTAAGCATTTGAAACGCTGTCCAATCAATTATTTCAATTTTAATCGCCATCCTGCATAAAACATTCTTCCACTGAGCGGTCCCCAAACCAAGGAGGCATCAAAATATTTACTGAAAGGCTGGTCAGCAGCAATGATGGCATTCTTCTGATGATAACCGGTAATATTTTCTGCGCCGATATAAAAATCTGATGGATGTTTTTTTCCAATTGTTTTACTGATCTGTGCATTCATCAACACAAAATCGGGTGATTCTGTATCCCGTTGATACGCCAAGGGATTGGTTTGCGTTCCGGGAATTCTTTTCTTTCCATTGTAATTGATGGTGTAATCAAATTTCCAGCCTTTATAACCATAAGCCAGGTTGGCAAAAGCCCTGTTCTGAGCGATCAATGGGCGTTCCAGTAATTTACCTCCATAGGTGGTCTTCACATCAAAATAGCGATAGGCGAGTCGCAGATCAAGTTTCTTGATCAGTTCCCAATTCAGTTCTGCCTGGAAACTATTAGAATAAGATTTCCCTTGTAAATTATAAAAAGAAGCTGCGCCAGGGGTTTCCAGATCAACTACAACCTGGTTGTTGAAATCATTTCGGAAATAATCAAAATTCAAGGAACCATCTCTGTGCATCAGTTTGAATTTTTGATCCACACTGATGCCTTTATTCCAGGCCACTTCGGGATCAAGTCCATATGCTTTTCCATATCCACTGCCAATGATCTGTACCTGTCGTGCACTGGCAAATACGCCACTGTTCTCTGCAAAGATATTGGCGGTGCGTTGTCCGCGACCCGCACTCACCCTGAATGTTGTGCCTTCAATGGGTTCATAACGGAGATGGATACGCGGCGTGACAAAAGTTCCAAATAAGTTATTGTGATCGGCCCTGATACCGGCAATGGCACTGAATTTTTCGGTGGGGGTGTAGGTGTATTCGAAAAATGCACCGGGTACGATCTCTGTTCGTTTGTATTCGGTGTTGTTGAACTGTTCATTATAATTATCGTGCAGGAAACTGATACCCGCTCTGAATTTATGAATGGTGCTGCTGATGATCGATTGATAGATCAGGTTACCATAAAAATTTTGTTGTGTAGCCGAATAGGTATTTAATCCAAAATAGTCATCCAGTTTATGGCTGATGGCCGCCAGTTGCAGCCCGATGCTTTTATATTTCTTCTGTGGAAATACATAACCGATCTTAGCAAAGGCTTCATAACGATCAGTATTCATGCCCAATCCATATTTGCTGGTGCTGAGTTTATCTTTTCCGGGATCAAAATCCAGTTCACCACCGGTTCTTCTGTCGGTGAGTACTTTAAATCCGAACTGCGTCAGGAATCCTTTTTCATTATCGTATTTCCATCTGTTGATAAAACTGAATTGGTTTCCGGTGGGTAGGTCGCGGAATCCATCTTTATTAAAATCCAGTTTTTTATTATTTAAAAAATCGTCGTGCAGCAATAAACCAACCGACCATTTTTTATCAAGCTTTTTGGTGAGGTTGAGGTTGAGATCTGTTTTCCCTTGATCATTGATATAGACATTGGCAAATAGTTTTTCACTGTTCTCTGGTTTCTTTAATTCTACATTGATCTGTCCGGCAATGCTTTCATATCCATTGGCCACCGATCCGATGCCCTTGGTAAGTTGGATGGATTCTACCCAGGGTCCTGCGATGGAATTCAATCCGAGCGGAGTGGCAATGCCTCTTGGGCCGGGAAGGTTCTCCACCGTAAGTTGGGTATAGATACCGGATAGGCCAAGTAACTGAATTTGTTTAGACCCTGTTACGGCATCATTATAAGATACATCCACCGCGGGATTGGTCTCAAAACTTTCGCTCAGGTTGCAACAGGCCGCTTTGAATAATTCCTTATCGGTCATGATCAATGTTCGGATCGGATTCAGGGCAGCCAGGTAGGTAGACCGCTGGCGTGCGGTTACGGTAACCTCCTTTAGTAATTTGTTGGCCGCTAAAATGATCTTCAATTCATTGTTATCGGTGATTGTAAGTGTATCTGATTTATATCCGGCATAGCTTACTACCAGGTGCTGATGTTGTTCATGCTGATAAATATTGAATACACCATTGTTATCGGTGCTAACACCTTGTGTAGATCCCTGCCAAACGATGGTGGCACCGGCAAGCGGAGTGAATACCCCTTTCTTATTGGTTTCCAGAACCACACCTTTGATTGCTTTCCCTTTATTGATCGTATCCGTTATTGGTCTTTCCGTGTTGGGGCTGTCCATTAATTTGGGGTAAACCGTTTCAACCGGAATCAACATCGTGTCTGACTTTGAAATATGCACAGAATCCATTAATGATTCGGTGAGCATCACGTCTATTTCACGGAAGTGGCAGCAGGCGGGGAGTTGGCTATAAATGATATTTTTTGCTTTTCGGTCAATGAGGTCATGGCCGGCATTGACGATCCTATTCTTCAGTTTTACCAAAGAAACAAGAGCAGGATTATAGACCAGCGAGAGTTGCTTGCTGTCGATATCCCATACGGCTGATCGTACGCCTTTTACTTTCAGTACGCCTTCGATCCTTTCCTTACAAAGAATACAAACGCCAAATACTTTGAACTGAATGCTGCTGTCTTTCGATGAATTGGAGTTCATCTGAGCAGATGCGGTAAAGGCCGGTAATATCATGAGCAGTATGATAAAATATTTTATTGCTCTTGTTTTCATGGTGGGCTTTTTTAATTTTTTGTTTTCCTCAGATCCATTCCACATTTGCTGCATTTGGCTGGCTTATTACTCGTGATATCCGAATGCATAGGGCAGCTATATTCAGCGGTAGTTGGCTTTTCAGTTTTGGTCAGGTTCATACCACATTTACTGCATTTTCCGGCTTTGTCGCTGGTTACATCAGCATGCATGGGGCAACTGTAAGCGGCAGTTTTCGTCATTTCACATTTGGTCATGTTCATGCCACATTTGCTGCATTTACCGGGTTTGTTGCTTGTTTCTGTAGCATGCATGGGGCATTTGTAGGCACAATTCATCTTTTCAGTTTTCGTCATGTTCATATCACATTTGGTCATATCGCATTTTGCCATGTCGCATTTTTCCATTTTCATGCCGCATTTGCCGCATTTGCCCGGTTTGCTGCTGGTTTCAGAAGCATGCATGGGGCATTTGTAGTTGCAACTCATCTTCTCATTCTTGGTCAGATTCATTCCGCATTTACCGCATTTACCGGGTTTGTTACTGGTTTCGGAGGCATGCATGGGACAACTGTAAGCAGCAGTTCCCATTTGCATATTGCATTTTGATTTTGTGCTGTCCTGAGCCATCGCTTGTATAGCGAAAAAACTAAGTGCAACGACGAATAGCATTTTGAAATTTTTCATTGTCATTAAATTTAATTAGTAAAAAATATTGAATATTCAGTTAGGTATACACGCGTTTAGCCCGGCAAACTCAATGGCCGGGAAAAATTAGAACAGGATCTTAAATCCTGAAATTCCGATGCTGGATAATGATGGCAACTGCAGGAGCACGTGGGGGTGCATGGTTGCCAGGGAAGAAATGGCTGATGCTTACCTGGTTGGCATCGATCGATTCGAATGCTGAAACTGGTATTGCATATGCATCAAATAAAGGGATCTGGATATTGGACGAGCTTAATTGCTGGTCTGACTGGTACTTGAAAAATTTATATTCATCCCTGCAGCAACCATTATCGGTCTTGGTTTGTACCATGCCACATTTAGCACAATTTTTGGAAGGATGTCCGTGTAATTTTATTTCGGCCAACTGCCCCATGCAATAATGCATATTGATCCAAGTACCGTTAGAAGCGGTAAGGTAAATGAGGGCCAGTATGGTCACGAAAACTTTTTTCATCTTCACTGCTGCAAAGGTAGTTGTTTTTGGATAGTAAGCATTCAATTTCCGGGCATAAAATGTTAAATAAACAAGTCATTTCCGGGCTTTAAAACCCGAAGATTATATGCTCAAAACTCAATATTTGAAAGGGTTGCAACAATGCTTACGAATGGCATCAAAGCGGTAGGGAATGGGCGCCGGTGTTGGCTGTTAAAAACCTGTGCATAACTCTTGAGAGATAGTGTAAACAATCAAATTTTTCTTTTGCCGCATTACTATATATTTGCCGTCTGACTTAAAAAATAGAAACGTGCGTTTAAAGAGCTTAGAAATTAAAGGATTTAAGAGTTTTGCCGATAAAACCGTACTCAATTTTGATGAAGGGATCACCGGCGTGATCGGGCCCAATGGCTGTGGCAAAAGCAATATTGTGGACAGCATCCGATGGGTGATCGGGGAACATAAGATCAGCAACCTGAGATCTGAGAACCTCGAGAGTCTGGTGTTCAATGGTTCTAAAACCCGTTCGGCTTCCGGATTGGCGGAAGTGAGCCTAACCTTTGAGAATACCCGAAACTTACTGCCCACCGAATTCAATACCGTTACGGTTACCCGAAAATACTATAAGAGCGGAGAAAGCGAATATCGCCTCAATGATGTGGCTTGTAGACTGAAAGACATCCACAACCTGTTCATGGATACTGGGGTGAGCAACGACAGCTATGCCATCATTGAATTGGGTATGGTAGACGATATCATCAAGGATAAGGACAATAGTCGCCGCCGCATGCTGGAACAGGCTGCCGGTATCTCTATCTACAAAACAAGAAAGAAAGAAGCCAAACTGAAACTGGATGCCACGGAGCAGGACCTTGCGCGTATTGAGGATCTGTTGTTCGAGATCAATAACCAGCTGAAAAGTTTAGAGAGCCAGGCCAAAAAAGCCGAGAAATATTTCGAGATCAAGAAAGAGTATAAGGAAGTAAGTATTGAGCTGGCCAAGGCTGCCCTGGAAGGATTCAACATCACGTACCGCGATTTGAATAGCCAGCAGCAAGCTGAGGTAGACAAAAGAATTGAACTGGAAACGGCCATTGCCAAAGAAGAAGCGGCATTGGAACAGGAAAAGCTGGCCTTCATAGAAAAAGAGAAAGCCCTGCAGCAGATGCAGCATGCGTTCAATGATATGCTGGATGTGGTGCGCAATAAGGAGAATGAGAAAAGCCTTACCGCACAACACCTGCAACATCTGAAAGAAAGGGAAGCCGGGTTGCGTGAGTTCTTGCAGAAAGCGGATGGGCAATTGGCCGGACTGGATGAGAGCATCCGATTCACCAACAAGCAGATCGCCGAAGATGAAATAAAATTAGCCGAATTTGAAAATCAACTGGCAGCATTAAAGCTAACGGTTGAGGATAAGCGAAAAGTATTTGATGAAAAGCGCAGCGATATCGATGCCCTGCGCCGCGATAACCAATTGATCCAACGGAATCAGTTTGAGGCCGAAAAGAAAGTGGCTGTGGCCGATGCTTCTATCCAGAACCAGCAGCGTACCATCGCCCAGATCCAGGAAGAAAAAACACTGCGACAAACTCAGCTGGAACAATTAGACAAAGAGAAAACAGAAAAAGCCGCTGCATTGGCTCAAAGGAAGACCGACTTGCAGCAATTGCAGGAGCACCACGAATTTACCAAAGAGCAGATCCTGCAAACACAGAGCGTGTTGGAAGGATTGCGCAATGAACTGGCTGAAGAGAGCCGTAAACTGGATAGCAAGAAGAATGAACATGATCTGCTGAAAAGTCTGATCGATTCTATGGAAGGCTATCCCGAAAGTGTGAAATTCCTGCACAACAATCCCAATTGGAACCATACCGCACCCTTGTTGAGCGATATCATTTATGTGAAGGAAGAATACCGTGCAGCCGTAGAGAATGTGCTGGAACCATTTCTGAACTATTATGTGGTCAATAACCTGGAAGAGGGTTTGCAGGCTATCCATTTACTCGACGATAATAAAAAAGGCAAGGCCAATTTCTTTTTGCAGGATAGTTTTACCGAACAGGAATCTATTCAACAACCTGATAACAGCATTCCTGCTTTGAGCGTTGTGGAGATCGACAGCAAATATGCCCCACTGGCAAAATACTTATTGGGTAATGTATTCATTGCAGAAAATGAAGATGCCCTTCGTCAAATTAATACCGGTAACCAATCGGCGGTGATCCTCGAAAAAACTGGAAAGTATGTGAAGGGTAAATATTCACTCACCGGTGGTAGCGTTGGGTTATTTGAGGGGAAGAAGATCGGAAGAGCAAAGAATCTGGAAAAACTGATGGAAGTGATCGCTGCTCAGGAGACTGTGGTGAATGACCTTAAAGCTACGATCCAAGGCAAGCATAATGAAGTGATCGCATTCAATCAGCAGTTGAAAGAAAATGCCATCCGGCAAACACAGGAAGACATCAGTGAACTGACCAACCTGGTATTCTCCATTCAAAATAAGATCGAAAATCTGCTGCATCTGGAAGAAACCAGCAGGGTAAGACTGGAAGAACTCGACAATCAATTACAAGGCAATCATTCGGCTATTGCCAGTACGCGTGAAGAACTGGAGCAGTTGAATATCGGGTTAAAAGAGTTGTTTGATAAGACCCAACTGGTGGAGCAGGATTATGCAATGGCAGAACAGGGGTATAATGCAGCCAGTCATGCCTACAATGAAAGTAACCTGCAATACACCAAGCAACAAAGTAAATTGGTGTCGCTGAAACAGGAATTTGAATTCAAGCAAAACCAGTTGAACGACCTGAGAACTCAGATCGACAGCAGCAATTCTCAATTGAATGAAGCGGGTTCAAGTATCAGTTCAACAGCCACCGAGCTGGCTGAGTTGGAAACCCTGGTGCATACGATGCTGCAGAACAAGGAAAGCGAAGAGAAGCGACTGAATGAAGCTGATCAGGCTTATTATAATCTGCGGAACATATTGGCCGAGAAGGAAAGTGAATTGAGGCACAAGCAAAAATCGAAGGAAGGCATTGATACCATACTGAATGAGATCAAGGATAAACTGACCGACCTGAAATTACAACTGGCCGGCATGAAGGAAAGATTGAATGTAGAGTTCAAGGTAGACTTAGATGCCATCATTGATGAGCCACGTACTACAGAAATACCACTGGAAGAATTGAGGGAGAAGAACGAGCGTCAGCGCAAAAGACTTGAGAACATCGGAGAGATCAATCCTACCGCTATTGAGGCCTATACTGAAATGAAGAAGCGTTATGAATTCATTCTGGAACAAAAGAATGATCTGGTAACGGCAAAGGATAGTCTGATGTTAACCATTCAGGAAGTAGAAGCCACCGCGAACCAGCAATTCCTGGATACATTTCATAAGGTGAGGGAAAATTTCCAGAAAGTATTCCAGGCCTTGTTCACTGAAGATGATACTGCCGATATGGTATTGGTTGATCCTGAAAATCTGGCCGATACCGGAATCGATATAGTAGCCAAGCCGAAGGGTAAAAGGCCATCTTCTATTGGACAATTAAGTGGGGGAGAGAAGACCCTGACTGCAACGGCATTGTTATTTGCGATCTATTTGATCAAGCCTGCACCATTCTGTATTCTGGATGAGGTGGATGCACCACTGGATGATGTGAATGTGGGCAAGTTCACCCAGATGATCAAGAAATTCAGTGAGAATAGCCAGTTCATCATTGTTACCCATAATAAAATGACCATGAGCGCTGTTGATGTGATCTATGGGGTAACCATGCAGGAAGCCGGTGTAAGTAAGCTGGTACCGGTTGATTTCAGGAGTTTAAGCTAAGTGTAAGATCTATAACTGATTAGGCCTTAATGATATCGGGTTAATAAAGGGGCTAAGATATTACAGGAAATAATTATAATAAGTGGGGTGAACTGTATCAGATAGTTGTAACTTCATAATCCGTTAATGCCTTGAACCCGATGCCCAACCTGCTTAATCATACAAAGCTAACTTGTGTACTTTTTTTGGTATTGATCTATAATGCCAGCACAGCCCAGCAATCTCAGGGATGTGTTTTTATCCAGGGCGATTATATTGAAATAGGCATTGCACCCAATGGTGCTTTTGGCACCCCGGCCGACGCTCCAGCGGGCTATCATGCCAGACCTTTACCACTGTTCAATAGTCTTTATAATCCGGTGACTTCCACCTTTACAAATCGTTATAATGCCGTAGGCTTTGTTGCCGATTATGGAAAGGATGGATGGACTGTAGGAACACCCGCTTATTTCGGAGATTATTTTATGCCCGGTGCAGTACAGGAAGGATTTAGTTTGCAGGCAAATGGGTTAAGGGGCAATGCCTGGTCGAATAATTATCAAACCAATGGGAGCTCAGGTTTTAGTGGCACGTTAATGGGATCCAATGTTTCGCTGATGGTTACACCTACTGATAAAAAAGCCGTTTGGGAAGGTGTGATGAACCAGTTATTTGTACGGCAAACCATCACGGTAAAACAAAATAAATCATATTTCACCGCCAGCCTGGTGTTGAAGAATTTGAGTACTGATACCATTCGCAAGATCTATTATATGCGCACGGTGGATCCGGATAATGAAGTGTCTGTGTCGGGAAGTTTTACCACCAAGAACAAGATCGCTTACCAGTTGCCCAATGCCGGCAATAAAACTTTGGTAACGGCAACGGGTACCACCTATACCAATTCTTATCTTGGTTTAGGTACCAAGGATTGTCAGGCAAGATGTTTCTTTCTTTCATCGGGTTTATTTCCCAATGGCGATCTGGAAACCATTTATACGGGTTTAGGCGGTTATAATTATGTGGATTCACTCACGATGGATGTGGGTATTGGCTTGGTCTTTAAGATCGGGAATTTACCACCGGGCGACAGTACCACATTTTCTTATGCCTATATTTTAAATGAATCAGATCTGGATGAAGCCTTTGATGCCACTGATCCGGGATTCCGGTATAATGGAACTTTTTATCCCTCAGGAAGTATTATCATTCAACCGGTAGGTACGGTGTTGCCGATCGATATTGTGAATGGAGATTATTATAACTGGACCTGGACACCTTCTACTCATCTTGATGTAACTACCGGTACACATGTGAATGATACAGTGGGTACAGCTCCGGTGACCTATACCGTTACCGGAGTAGGCTCAGGATCTATATCAACCTTATGCAATAACCGATCGATCAGCATTACCGTTTCGCCTTTTGCGGTGAGTCCGCCACCTGCTGTAAATTCACCGGTCACGTATTGTCTTAATCAAACTCCCAGTGCCCTAAGCGCTTCAGGCCCAGGGATCATTCGCTGGTATACTGCAGCAACTGGGGGAACTGGATCAACTACGGCCCCCATACCTTCCACGGCTGTTGCGGGTACTACTACCTGGTTTGTAACGCAGGAGATATCGGGCGTGGAAAGTGTGCGTTTACCCGTTGTCGTTATTGTGCGTCCATTACCCACGTTATTGGTAAGTCCTGCCAATCCGGTCATCTGCATCGGCGATACCATTCGTCTGATCGCATCAGGATCAACAGCGACGCATACCTGGGCGCCATCTGATCAGCTTTCATCATCCACCGGAGATACCGTGCGGGCGTACCCGCTAACCACAACCTTGTATACGGTCACTGCTACTGATCAGTTCACTTGTAAAAGCACGGTGACGGTAAACCTGCTGGTGAATCCGCTTCCCAATGTGCTGGTGAATCCTTCTCCAGGTATCATGTGCAGGGCCGATTCATTACAACTAACGGCAACTGGTTCTTCTCTTGCGTATACATGGACTCCCGTTTCCGGTATCAATACTACTTCCGGTGCGGTGGTCATTGTTAAGCCTTTGTCTACCACTACATATTTTGTTACGGGCACCGATGTCAATAATTGTATAAAGACAGTTTCTGTTCCGGTTACTGTAAAGCCCTTGCCTACACCATCTTTGGGGCGCGATAGGAGTATTTGTGCCGGAACTACTGCTATGTTGTATCCTGGTATCTACAACAACTATCTTTGGCAAGATAATGCTACTCAATCCAGTTATCCTGTTTCGGATATCGGCATGTACTGGGTAAAAGTAACGGATGCATCTGGCTGCAAGGCTGCCGATACGATCAATATTCTCTCTCTGTTTTCAATACCCAATAATTTTCTTCCCAATGATACATCGATATGTCGCGGAAGTACTATGATCATTTCCGTTCCTGGGTATCCGCAATATTTATGGGGCGATGGATCTATTAAATCAACGATCATCCTGAAAACCGTTGGATCATATACGCTGACCGTGAAGGATAAAAATGGTTGTGTGGGTTCCGACAGCATTCAGCTTTTTGATGCGCGTTGCATACCCTTTGCTATTCCTAATGCCTTTACCCCTAACCGTGATGGAAAAAATGACCAGTTCCGTCCCTTTATTACCCAGGTTGTAACCGGTTATAGAATGACGATCTGGAACCGATGGGGAGAAAAGATCTTTGAATCTGAAATCCCTAAACAGGGTTGGGATGGTACCTATAAAGGCCAGCAGCAGGCAGCGGGGACTTATGTTTACCAGATTGAGTTTATCGACTTTGATGGCGTGCCGGTTAAATTAAAAGGCACTTTGAACTTAGTACAATAGGGGCCACTACTTGCAAATAAGAAAAACAACAATTATATTTGATAGTTAATTTTATTTCCGTTTTAAAATAATAGACAGAAACTATTTATTGATTTATTATTTTTTAATGCTTAAACAAAAGATCATGGAAACACAATCAATCATCATTACACTTGTTTTAGGTGCTGTAGCCGGTTGGCTAGGCGGACTTATTTTCAAAGGCAGTGGATTAGGGTTAATTGGTAATATCATTGTAGGGATCGTGGGAGGAATGATAGGGTATTGGTTATTGCCAAAGGTTGGGTTGAATATCAATACCGGTACAGCATGGCTCAATTATGTGATCACTGCCGGAATAGGAGCCGTAGTGTTACTCGCTATTTTGAATATACTTTTCAGGAAAAACGGTTAGCCCCTTTTTCTTTTAAAAATTGAAATTGAAGTCGGATAGATCGAAGCGTTAAGTTTCGTTTTATTCGGCTTCCATCTTTCCGATCCTTCCGCCGCCACCGGCAAAATATACGGCTTTCCCTTTTTTGGCTTTCCGGCAAACATGGTAGCCATCTTTTCCGATCCATTTCCATGTATTGCCTTCATCGGTACTGAAATCAACACCATTTAATCCACAGCTGATCCAGTTTGTTTTTCCCAACCATTCCACACAACTCCTGTATCCATGGGGTGCTGTTTGAGGCGTAGTAAAGCTTTTCCCTCCATTAGTAGTGATCACGCAATTATTCAGACTGGCATCTTTTGTTGTAAAATCACCCCCCACGATGATCAGGGTATGGTTGTTCTTTACGCCTACTGAATTGGCACCTGTTGATTCTTTACCCTGAAGGATTGGAACTAAGAATCTATCATTACGGATATGCATATGCGAACTGAGGCCCCCGGTAATGAATACCGCCTCTTTTTTATTCAGTTTCCGGATATTGGTGCCGCTGGAAGCAAAGCAGGCTTCACCACTATCGGCCACCGGACGATAATTTTCGGGGATCATTTGCCAGTGATCACCTCCATCGAAAGTTCGGGCAATAAAAAACCGATGTTGAATGGGATCGCCGATCACGATGCCACTTTGTTCGTTCCAGAATTCCATGGCATCCAAAAACATGCTGCTATCCTTGTTCTCATACACTATTTTCCAGTTGTCGCCAGCATCGGTTGTCTTTAAAATATAGGCGGGCGAGGCAATGCCCATGATGATGGCCGTCTTATCGTCGAAAGCTTCAATATCGCGAAAATCGGTTTTCTCAAAACCTTTTACCGTGATCCATTTCCAGCTAGTACCACCATCTATGGATCTGCCAACAGTTCCTCCCGTACCGCTTACCCATAGTGTTTGGTCGTTCACCACACTTAACCCACGGAAAGAAGCCTTGGTTTCTGTATTGATCACGCGAACAGTTTGTGCATCAGTGCATAGATGAGCAAAGCAGTTCAACAGGATAGCGATTGTTAAAGCCGGAAATATTTTCATCAGGTTTATTGATATTTATTTATGAATTGACATTGTTGGGCAGCGCCGATCTTTCCTTTTCTTCCATGTATAATTTCGATATGGCTTGTTTTTTTCTGATCGCTTTTATGGAGGCATACAGGGCAATGATCAAAGCAACTACTGCACCCAGTCCGATCAACGAATCATTTCCAATGAACAGGCAAAAATCATAGGTTCCATGAAACAGCACGGGAAAGAACAAGGCCAGGAAAAAATTCAGTGTCCTGTTTCGGGAATTGAATTTGGCAAAGCCTGTAAAATATCCCATCAATACGGCAAAACTGGCATGTGCGGGCACGGCCATGAACATTCGAATAATACCCGTTTGCATGCCATGCTGGTATACATATCCCAAATTTTCAAGGGTGGCAAATCCCATCCCGATCATCACCGCATATACAATACCGTCGAATGGATCATCAAAATGTTTACGGGGATAAATGAATAATCGTAATGCCAGGAATTTACTTCCTTCTTCACTGCAAGCCACAATGATGTAGGAAAAGAATGCGGTGGAAAGCAGTCCCGGATTGTCTTTTGTTAAAATGTCGGTGCCATAACTGAGTTGTATGAGGATGGCTGGGAGGATGCTGAAAATACCCAATGCAAATGCAAATACCAGCATCCAAAAAGGTTCCTTGTTGTATCGATCCTTAAAATAAATAAACAGGCAGATGGCGATACCCGGCGCAAGTGCAATGGCCAATAATTCCATGTGAACAACTGTTTTTGTACTACTTTTGAACAAGATAAATAAAAAATCACGATCAACATAATTGCTTACTGTATGCCATCCATTTTTAACTACGGAATAGATACGCTTACCATTAAAACGGTACTCGATATTGCTTCAGGTACCACACAAGGAATATTAAATGAATCTGCTGTGAGCAGGATCAATGCTTCTAGTGATTGTGTGAAACAGATCGTAGCGGATCATAAAACAGTATATGGGATCAATACCGGATTCGGTATCCTGGCCAATACAAAGATCTCGGATGCGGACACCATTACATTGCAACATAAGATCTTACAAAGTCATAGTGTTGGGGTAGGCGATCCTGTTAGTGAAGAGATCGCCAAATTAATGATGATCACCAAAGTACATGCACTGGCCCAGGGATATTCGGGTGCGCAGCTCAGTACTTTGCAACGCATCATCTGGCATATTGAGCATAACATCATTCCTGTGGTGCCCGAAAAGGGTAGTGTAGGCGCCAGTGGCGACCTTGCACCATTATCACATTTATTTTTACCGCTGATCGGATTGGGGTCTTGTTACTACAAGGGAAAACTTAGGCCTACTGCCGAAGTCTTTCAACAGGAAAAGGTAGGTCCTATTACGCTTGGACCAAAAGAAGGACTGGCATTGATCAATGGAACACAATTCATTCTATCATTTGCGGTAAAGGCCGTACAAAGAATGCACAATTGTTTGGAAGCAGCGGATATCATCGGTGCCATGAGTTTAGAAGCACTTACCGGTACAAAAGCTCCGTTTGACGAACGGTTACACCAACTCAGGCCCTATGCCGGTAATCAACTTGTGGCAAAACGATTGCGCCATTTGCTTAGTGATTCAGCGATCATGGATAGTCATTTGGATTGTGGCCGTGTACAGGATCCATATAGCTTGCGATGTATGCCGCAGGTTCATGGCGCTTCAAGAAATGCCTGGCTGCACCTGAAGTCGCTCACCAGCATTGAACTAAATTCCGTTACCGATAACCCAATTGTTTTTGGTGCCGATGATACCATCAGTGGTGGTAATTTTCATGGACAACCCCTGGCACTTGCCCTCGATTATAATTGTTTTGCTGCCGCGGAGATTGGAAATATTTCTGATCGCAGGTGTTATCTCTTATTAGAAGGCAAATGGGGATTGCCCATGTTGCTGATGAAGGATGTAGGCCTTAACAGTGGCTTCATGATTCCTCAATATACTACCGCTGCATTGGTAACAGAAAATAAAACACTTTGCTTTCCGGCCAGTGCAGATAGTATTCCTACTTCACTCGGACAAGAAGATCATGTGAGCATGGGAAGCATCAGTGGAAGGAAATTGAATCGCGTACTCGATAACCTGGAATTTATCATGGCCATTGAATTAATGAGTGCTTGTCAGGCTATCGAATTCAGAGCTCCTTTGAAAAGCAGTGCCATCCTGGAATCGGCTCATGATTATGTGCGCCGGTTTGTGGGATTTGCTGAAGAAGACAGGATTTTCGCCAATGATATCAATGCCATTACCCAGATCATCCGTGATTTTTCTTTTGTGGAACAGGTAAATGCATTTGCCCGTGATAAGGGAATGAAATTGAGTGAGGGGTTTGAAGATTTTTCGATCAGTTGATCACGCTCGATACAGACATCGCTATATTTTTTTGAAATTGGCATCCACAAATTGCTGAAAACTATCTTTATACGAATCTCCGATTGGTAATTCTTTTTGTCCAATCTTTACCCAGCTTTTTTCAATTGAATCCAGAAAATTTACAGATACGATAAATGATTTGTGGATCCTGGAAAACTGATTGGTTGGAAGTTTGTCTTCAATAAAATTTTTATGGTGGGGGATTCTGATTTTGGCTTTGGTAGTATGTAGTATAAGGTATGCCCCGCTTTCTTCTAAATAAATGATATCATTTATCCTGACGTTGATCGTTTTATAAACAGTTTGAATAACAAGCATATTGTGTAACCCGGGCATTTGTTTATGTATATTTTGTTTTGTATATAATCTAATTAACTACAGAAGATTACCTTTTTATGTTCCTTGTCCACGAATAGAGAAATTTCAAGTTTTTAAGGGCAATTAAAATGGATCGATCTTTCCCTATTACCAGTTACATACCCACTGTTTTTGGTACGGTATAATTTTGCTTCAATAAAGATACTTTATGTTTTTAGAGATTCATAACCGTTTGGTTTATCAGAAACACGATTTTTCTATTAATGATCAGATCAGGTAGAGATGATCAGTTAGCTAGCGGGTATTTAATTTCTCACCAGCAGTATGTTTCTGAGAAAATTTCAGGAAATTTGCAGCAGATAAGCGCATTTTTGATTCCGGTTCTACCGAATGTATAAAATCTTCCATGACCAATATTTAAATCAGTAGTATGCAAGTTACCCAACGTCATTACGACGCAATAAAATATAAAACGCCCACAGGAACTCAATTGCATTGCAAAGGATGGATCCAGGAAGCGGCCTATCGGATGCTTTTGAATAATCTGGATCCAGAAGTAGCCGAACGGCCCGATGACCTCATCGTATACGGTGGCAGGGGAAAGGCCGCCCGGAATTTTGAAAGTCTTGACCTGATCCTTTCCGCATTAAAAGACTTGGGCAACGATGAAACATTGCTGATACAGAGTGGAAAACCCGTGGCCATACTCGCTACACATAAAGATGCTCCAAGGGTATTGATCAGCAATTCACAACTGGTGCCTAAATGGGCAACCTGGGAACATTTTGATGAACTTGAAAAGAAAGGATTGATGATGTACGGTCAAATGACCGCCGGCAGTTGGATCTATATTGGAAGCCAGGGGATCGTTCAGGGTACTTATGAAACCTATGCCGCTGCTGCAGATAAGGATTTTAAAGGAACCTTGAAGGGTACATTGAATGTTACGGCCGGACTGGGAGGCATGGGTGGTGCACAGCCGCTGGCCATTACCATGAATGAAGGGGTGGCACTGATCGCCGAAGTGGAAGAATGGCGGATCGATAAACGCATCGAAACCCGATACCTCGATATTAAAATTACCGATATTGATGCGGCCATTGACCGGGCTCTGGAAGCCAAGCAAAATGGAGAGGCATTATCGATCGGTGTATTATGCAATGCGGTTCACTTACTGCAACGCTTAGTGGAAAGAAAAGTGGTTCCGGATACCTTATCCGATCAAACCAGCGCGCATGATCCTTTGATAGGATATATCCCGCATACATTGAATAATGAACAAGCCAATATACTGCGTACCGAAGATCCGGATGCATATATTGCCCGCAGTTATGAAAGCATGTACCTGCATGTTCAACTGATGGTACAACTGATGGATATGGGTGCCATTACCTTCGATTATGGCAACAATATCAGGGCCAGGGCACAGGAATATGAAATGACGCATCCACAGGAAGCAGCATCATTGAAATTACTGGGTGCAGAAAAATCTATTGTGCCAAAACGTTGTTTCGATTTTCCTGGATTTGTTCCAGCCTATATTCGTCCATTGTTTTGTGAGGGTAAAGGACCATTCAGGTGGGCGGCGCTTAGCGGCGACCCCGAAGATATTCGGGTAACCGATGAGGTTATCCTTAATTTATTTCCAAATGATAAGGGTTTGCATCGCTGGATGAAGATGGCTCAGGAGAAGATCGCTTTTCAGGGACTGCCCGCACGCATTTGCTGGATCGGTCAGGGGGATCGGGAAAAGGCCGGATTGGCCTTCAATGAACTGGTACGCACCGGAAAAGTTAAGGCACCGATCGTGATTGGTCGCGATCATCTGGATACAGGATCAGTTGCCAGTCCGAACCGCGAAACAGAAGGCATGCTCGATGGCAGTGATGCGGTAGCCGACTGGCCAATCCTGAATGCGCTGGTGAATACTGCCGGTGGGGCCAGCTGGGTTTCGTTACATCATGGTGGCGGGGTAGGCATGGGATACAGTATCCATGCGGGTATGGTGATCGTGGCTGATGGTACGGAGGAAGCTGCTGCACGAATAGCAAGGGTTTTGCGCAATGATCCGGGTATGGGTGTAATCAGGCATGCGGATGCAGGTTATGAAATTGCCCTTGATGCCTTGCGTAAATTCGGACTTGATTTTAAGACCCGCTTATAATTTCAAATCGTTTTTGATAACCTGATTTCCCGAATCTATGCATTCGGCAAATTTATTTTATGGTATGATCGAATGAAAGTTCAATATCAAATTCAACATGTCCCTCCTGATACGCTTTGTAATTGGTATGCCAGTAATTATTGAATACATATAGGAATAGGGTGGAAGTATTTGTATTCACCGACTTCCACTGTTTCACTTCATTTGTTCTGTTCTCGTTGATGATATTGCCTACTTCATACAGGCATAGATCAGGTGATGAAATCTTAGCATTCAGTGGTCTTGACAGGATATTCACTTGTTCTTCTACACAGATGAATTCCTTGTTGGAGCCGGGTAATTGGTCGATATTATACCGTACATGATTAGACGCAGTTCCATACTCAATAGCAGGTGCATCAAAATTAAATGGGAAGGCAATATGGAAAGATTCCTTTTCTTTCACCCTTAATTTATCAAAGGAATAATGACAGATCAGCACACCCTCTTTCTTTTGTAAGGTATATGTTATGACGAGGTTTTTCATTGAAGGCAGCGTTGCATACGTGAGAAAGACCTTTCTGGAGGCATCATCTTCCAGTTTTTCTATTTGTACCGACTGGCATTCATGCATTACCATCGGATTGATGCCCAGTGCATATACTGGTTCAAAAAATTTGAAGCGGGATGTATCCGAAACAATATTGTCACCCGACACATTGATCGTTTTTAAACCTCCATTTTTTTCATCCACGGTAAAATCACTGATCGGGGCGTCCGATATAAATTTTTTGAGTGGTTGTAATTCAGTATAGTGAAGAATTCCAGCCAACTGCTGATAATAATATTCTGCACTGTCAATAAAGGCTTTCTTATAATTCCACTGCGTTTGGGTAAAAGCGCTTTCCGGATCGGAGATGCTGCTCCAGGAACCCCAGGTATGTTCCTGAAACATTACAATATTGCGATGGAGCTGATAAAAAGCTGATTGTACAAGTTTGGAATAGTTTTTTACCCGGGCAAATTTTTCAAGCGCAATCGTTTTCCGTACCAGTTTACGTATCCTCATTTCTTCCAATGCTGAAGAGTAAGCCCCGTCTTCCCAATAGGGTGATATTTCGCCCGTGAGTACCGGGATCTTGCTTTGGTATTTGTTTTCAAAACTCCTGAACAACTGATCCAGGGAAGCAATTTTTAATTGAGGGGTGGAGTAACGATCATTCCAGTTGGCCACAAAATCAGTAAGTGTACTGTCTACGGGACCATTATCTGCATTTTTGGTATACCTCAGTTGCACCATATCATAAGGGTATCCTTTTTCCAGCAGGTCATTACAATAATCAGAGATCCGCTGTTCCCAGGAAGCTTGTTTTTCCTGATCGGTGATGCCATGAAACAGCGAATAGCCACGGCCTGCAGTCCATACCAGTAATTTTTTTTTCGATTGCTTGTTGGGCACCCAATAAAATACTTTGTCGCCCTGTTCTTTCAGTACCTGACCGATCCTGTCGCCCATATCAGGATGTGAGGCAACATAATTGGGACCCAGCGATAGATAGGGGATATCATTGTTTACATACGACTGTAGTGCCGACTGGCTGATCCCCGGAATATCGGTGATCATGGCATTGTTGATTTTGAAACCATATTTTTTTTCCAACTGACGAGCATATTCCAGTACCCAATCCTGCTCTTCCGGCTGGCAGTTTCCGCTGAGGATATTGGCGTAATTAGCAGAGAGTATCAATTGGCCCGACTGAACCGCATTGATGAAATCCTTTACCTGGGCAGGGTTGGCCTGTTTCAGATAATTTTCTACTGCCCACAGCGATTCAATATGCCAATAGGGTTTTTCTGAATTTCTGTGTGGTTGTTTGATCCAGCGAATGGCATCACTGATGTTACGGTTCTGTATCGCTTCCACTTCAGGTTGAATATTCGAATACCCGATATCGTTATGCGAGTGATGGATGATGTTGAACACATAGTTGGCGATGGGTTTCAATATTATGGGATATCGGATACTGTCGCTGTGGTTGATGATACATAGCAGGGTATCGGTACCGGTGATCGTTGGGTCATAAGCCGGGATGCTCAGTTTGTTGTATCCATATTGAATTACAAAATTAAAATTACCTCCTCGGGTATGCAATTCAAATGCAGTGTTGCCCGAATATGGATTATTAAGATAAAGGTTAAGCTGTCGTTTATTTTCTTTCCTGAGTACCAGGTTGGTGGGAATGGCTATAGCCTTCAATCCTTTACGGTATTGGAATACCATCAGCCAGTCGCGACTCTCTTCTGGTTTACCCCTGATGCTGAAAATGGCCTGCTGGCTTACTTTTTCAGCTGGTACGGTAATGTATAGGTTGCCAAAACCATCGCCATTGACATCGTATTGCTGATGGATGAATAAAAATTTTGAATCGGTCATATTGCTGTTGGAAATCTGATAGTGCCCGATTTGTTTCATCGGGGTTTGAATGGTAAATAGGTAGGTTCCATTCAGGGAAATATCAAAATTCCGGTTGGCCGAACTGGTGCCGGTGGAATGTCCAATGAGTAATTCATAGGTCACTTTTTGCAGTGGACCGGGATAGGTGGGTGCTTCCCAACTGATGGGCATTTCACCATTACAGCGGGTAAGCAAGGCCGTGGGTGCAAATTGGTGGAGCGGAGAAAAATAATTGATGTCTTCTCCTGCGATCTTTTTCTCAAAGCCGTTCAGGGTATCTGCCTGTTGCCCCATACAGGGTAAAGAGAAAAGAAAGGAAGCCAGTAGCAAGTATCGCATGATCCTTAAATTGTTAATAAATATAGCGCAGATTGGGTACTCATCTGTGAAAAAATTAGGGTCAATATTTTTCTTTTAAAAAAAATCTGTTTATTTTAATTGCTGATAACGGATTGGTTACTATAAAAATGCTTGCTATGTCAGACACTATTGTATTGAATACAGCCTTGATTCAACAGTGGATCACTGCTAAATCAACACCAGTTTTTATTGAAGAGGACCTAAGGGCAAAAGGTTTCGACTCCCTTACCATTTCTGAATACCTGAAAGAATTCAGGAAGATCTGTAACGGGAAAAAACAATTTTCTGGGTTTTGCTGCCTCGCAGGAGGTGCTTTACTGGGTTTTATAAGTCTGATGTTGAGTTTAACCAACCCAGTACCCGAAATGTATAATTTTTTCCTCTTCGGGTTGACCTCCATTGCTATTTTGGTTGTATTTGCAGGGCTCTACTTATTGTTTGAATAATTTCTCTACTACTTTCTTTTTAGCTTCCGTATAATATAAAAATGGCTGTTATTGCTTGCCATAACTTGTGTATTATTTGGTAATTTTGTGCCTCTAATCGATATCTATGTATTATCATAAACAACAGAAAGCAGCCGGCATATTATTTATCAGGGCTTTGTTGGGAACCATATTTTTTTTGCAGGGCTATGGTAAAATATTTACCATCGGACTGGGGAAATTATATGAAATGTTCTTTTCGGCCTATGAGCTATTGTTGCCTAAATGGGCACTATTCACTACACTTTATTTTACTTCATATGTGGAAATGATCGCAGGCTTCCTGCTGATATTCGGGTTATTTAAGAAGCAGGCTATGTATTTGCTGGCGCTAGACCTGCTGTTGGTATCTATTGGGCATGGCATACAGGAACCGATCTGGGACCTTCAGCATGTATTTCCAAGGGCTATACTATTAGCGGCTTTATTATTGCTGCCCCAGCATTGGGATAAATGGAAATTAGATAAGTTGTTCAAGCCTGGGCATACTAGTGATGATTCAAAAGCAGAAGGATAAGCAGACTTAATTTATAAAAGAGCCGGTATGAATCAAGGATCATACCGGCTCTTTATTTTTGTGCTTTACAATAAAGGTTTTATCAGTACTTTAATCATCGTCTTTATTGTGTTTCTTATACTCATCGATCAGTGTTTTCTGCAATTCAAAAGGCACGGCCACATATTCGTGGAAGTTGAGTGCGAATTTCGCCCTGCCCTTAGTAAATGACCGGAGAGAAGAGGAGTAGCCATGCATTTCAGCGAGCGGCACATAGGCACTTACTTTCTGAAAATGTCCTTCGGTTTTGATCGATTCTACGATACCCCTTCTGGTTTGCAGGTCATTGATCACGGCTCCGGTCTGGTCATCCAGGCAGGTCACTTCCAGCAGGTATACCGGTTCCAGCAATTGCGGGTCGGCATTGTTGAAAGCCTGTCTGAAAGCCTGTAATCCGGCTATTTTGAAAGAGATATCATTGGAGTCTACCGGGTGCATCTTACCATCGTATACGCTTACCCGTACGTCTCTAACATAAGATCCGGTAAGCGGGCCGGTATGCATTTTTTCCATCACACCTTTCATGATCGAAGGGAGGAATCTATTTTCAATAGCACCTCCAACGATGCAATTGAAAAATACCAGTTTCCCACCCCAGTCGAGTTTGTGTTCTTCTCGACCTCTTACATTTAGTCCTGCAGGATCGGGCATGCCTTCGTGCCAGGGTTCAATCCGAAGATATACTTCAGCAAACTGACCACTGCCTCCACTTTGTTTTTTGTGACGGTAATTGGATTCTGCCATTTTCCGGATCGTTTCACGGTAGGGGATACGGGGTTGACCAAATACCACTTCCACCTTATGCTGGTGTTCTATCTTCCATTTAATGATGGCCAGGTGTAATTCACCCTGACAATGGATAAGGGTTTGCTTCAACTCAGATGAAACTTCTACCAGTACGGTATCATCTTCTTCACGAATACTATGCAGTGCCTGAGATAATTTTTCTTCTTCTCCTTTTTTGATGGTTTCAATATACACCGTCATGTTGGAAGTAGGGAAAACGATCTTTGGCAATTCCAGGTTCTTGCCTTTTTCGTGAAGGGTATTATTTACATGGGTATTTTTCAACTTCAGCGTGGCGCCGATATCACCTGCCACCAGTTCATTTACATTGATGCGGTTATGGCCTTCGATCAGTAAAAGCTGGTTTAGTTTTTCAACCGAACCGGTATTTTCATTTACAAGTTCCATACCAGCCTTGATGGTACCGCTGTATACTTTAAACAGACTGAGTTCACCAACATGCGGCTCGGCGATCACTTTAAAGACAAAGATGCAGGCAGGCCCTTTTGCGTCGCAGATGAGACGATCTCCGGCAATGGTTTGTTGTGGAGGCATTTCATTAGCACTGGGGCAAACCACATCGATGAATCCCATCAGGCGACTGCTGCCGATATTGTTCTTTGCAGAGGTGCAGAATAACGGAAACAGGTCGTGGTGGATCATGGCTTTTTTGATACCATGTTTGAGATCTTCTTCGCTCAATTCGCCCATTTCGAAATATTTTTCCATCAATTCCTCGTCGTTGCTGGCCACTACTTCAATCAATTCCTTGTGCATGGCATCAGCACGTTCTCTTTCGCTGTCGGGAATGGGAAGTTCTATTGTTTTACCATCATTCTGCTGGTACATCACCATATGCAGAATATCAATGATGGCATTAAATGATGGGCCCGGATTAAGCGGGTATTGTATCGCAACCACATTGGTTCCAAAATGGCTTTTTGCCTCTTGCAGGGTTTTGTCATAATCGGCTGATTCATGATCTAACTGATTTACCACAAAGATCATGGGGGTCCTGAATTTTTCGGTGTAGTCCCAGATCAGGTCTGCACCCACTTCAACACCCACAGCAGCATTTAACAACAATAAGCCGGTATCGGCTACACGCAATGCACTGATCACTTCGCCTACAAAATCGTCATAACCCGGAGTGTCAATGATATTGATCTTGTATCCTTCCCATTTGGTATGCAGCAGGCTACTGAAGATGGAATTGCCACGCTGTTTTTCCAGGTCGTGGTAATCGCTCATGGTGGTCCCTTCCGAGACTTTGCCCATACGGTCGATCAGGCCAGCTTCGAATATCATAGATTCTGCGAGCGTTGTTTTTCCGCTGCCGGCATGGCCTAGCAGCGCAATGTTTTTAACATGACTGGTATCAAAAGATTCCATAAAATAAGTTTTAATGATGTCAGATAAATTTACCGAGGAGGTAGTCTGATAAAAAATTAAGACTAATTCTCAGCAATGAATTTGTTGAAATCGGCGATCAGCTGGTCGAGATCTTTTACTAAAAAATTAAATTGTTCGTCCAGTTGTGCATGATTGGCGGAATGGTCCGTATTGGTATTAAAATTCACTTCTTTCATATGCAGCCGGATGGCATGTTTGAGGTCGTGCAGATTGATCAGTTGAATATGAAACTGATTGTGATAATGTTCGATCTGAACCAGCACATCATGGTCGGATTTCCCGGCTGCCCATTTATAAAATTTATTCTTCAGGTCATTGATGTTGTGTACATAGGGAACAAGCTTTTCGATCCATACATTGGCTTCAGTAAGAAGCGGCTGCTGTTGTGTTTCTGTTAGCATAATTTGGAGTTTTTATCTTGTGAAGATTTAAAATTAGGTATCCATTTTGTTTGGCCATTTGGATAGGTTAGTACTATAAAAGTAAACGGATATGGATATCGTAAAAGTGATTAAAATCATTGAATACGCTGATTTTTATCAAAGAATATTGGAATAAAAAGAAGATATTCTGTTGCGGATATAATCATTGTTAATTAAACTGTACGGCAATAAAAACAGTGATTTTTGCTAATAGAAATATAAGCTTTTTTTTAGAATTCTTTATTATTTATATCTAATTTTACAGTCTAAATCCTTTACACTAAAATTAAACTTTATGAAAAAAATTCTGATGGTTTTAATGACTCCATTAGTGTTGATTGCTGTTTCAGCGAAAGACCCGGGTCATTTAAAATCAAACAAACACCCATTACCGGTATCCGCCAGGGTTAATCCCAATTTGGAAAATCAGGTAGTGATATTTGCAGATTGTTATTTAAAAGGGGCTAGTGCCACCCTGCCTGCTGGAAGCTACCGAGCCTATCAGTTGGGTATTGGTAATGATGTTTTATCATCTATGCATATTCCAAGTGGATATACCGTAACCATTTATTATGATGATAATTTCAGGGGTCGTTCAGCCAGTTTTTCGGCCAATGTATATTGTTTAGACAGGGATTGGAATGATCAGGTATCCAGTATTGTGGTAGCCGCTAATAATTACAATGGAGGGTACAACAATAATAACAACAACGGATATAATAACGGAGGTTATAACAACAATAATAATTACAATAACGGGAATATCAACTATAACAAAGTTTCTGTTTATGAAGAATGTAATTACCGTGGTCCTTCTGCCAATCTTGAAGTGGGTAGGTTTGATGTGGGCCAGTTTGGTATCCGTAATGATGTGCTAACTTCTTTGCGCGTTCCAAGAGGTTATCGGGTAGTGTTATTTGAAAATAGAGGGTTTTCTGGTCCATCGATTGAATTCAGGGACGATAAAAGCTGCATTACAGGCTATTGGGCGAGGAAAACTTCTTCTATTATCGTTGAGAGAACTTATGATAACAATAATAATGGTAACTCAGGTATTAATACTAATTCTGTGATCATGTATGCAGATTCCTGGTACAGGGGCGACAAACAGTCATTTGGTGAGGGGGAATTTCCTTCTTTCAATGGAGCTTCTTTAAATAGCAATGTATCCAGCATCAATATTCCAAATGGATTTGTTGTTACAGTATATGATATGCCTAAATTCAGGGGGGCGAGCTATACATTTTCTACATCAATACTTAACCTGGGTTCATATAAATGGAATGACAGGATTCAGTCTTTCAGGATTTATAGGAAATAACTGATCTACTTAAATTTATGGCAGCCAGCAATGGCTGCCTTTTTTTGTTTTATAGCTATTAAATGCAATCAATTTGTTAGCCTTGTATGCCCAACTGCTTTTGTCAAGTATTATGTTAAGGTTTAAAACTGAGAAAAAAATCCTGCATCATTTTGACTGATGCAGGATTAAATTGATTATGTTTTATATCGCGAGTTCCTAAAATAAGAGGCCCAATTATATTTTATTTTTTATA
>CAIRHQ010000048.1 GCA_903878475.1 uncultured Bacteroidota bacterium
CACCACGATAGGATCGTATTTCAACATCAGGGGTTTTACCAAAATAAAATAAAAGGTATAAGAGATGGCGTTGATAAGGATCATCACATCTCCCCAGATCACTTCATTGCCATTGCCAGAAGCAGACCTACCTAAGATCAGCACGGTAGCGCCTGCAACACCCAATGCCAGTCCGGCAATTTTCATCCATCCAATTCTTTCTTTCAGTATCCAGGCCGCAATGAATACGATGAGGATGGGTGTGGTAAGCATCAGTAATGAAGCATGAATCGGATAGGTAAGCGAGAGTCCTTTTAAAAACAGCAGTTGATTGATGGCGATGCCGGTAACCGCACAAAAGAATAATCGCTTCCTATCTTCCCGGTCAATATGAATATTCACCGGCTTCAGCAGGTACAGGAACCAGAACAATATAACAGAAACGCCTACCCGCACCACATTGATACCAAAGGGCAGCGCCAGTTGCAGATTGGTGAGGTGTTTTACCGCGCTGATATTAATGGCAAAGAACAGGTTGGTGAACAGCAGGGCAAAATGGGCGAGGCTTCTTTTATTCAATGCGCTTGGTTTGAGATGCAAAAATAAGGGAATAAAAAAGCCACATGCTTTTTACACATGTGGCGGTTTATTTACTAACCCATCAATAAATAACGATTTGCGCTATGCAGTAGCTTAGGCGGCCTGCATTTCTTTGATCTTTTCCCTGATCTTGGCTTCAATTTCATTGGCCATTTCGGGGTTATCGAGCATCAGTTGTTTTACCGAGTCTCTTCCTTGTCCCAGTTTATCATTATTATAGCTGAACCAAGATCCGCTTTTTTGAACGATACCGAGTTCCACGCCCATATCAATGATCTCACCTACTTTAGAAATACCTTCTCCGTAAATGATATCGAATTCGGCCTGGCGGAATGGGGGAGCCACTTTATTTTTAACCACTTTCACTTTTACATGGTTACCGATAGCTTCATCGCCGTCTTTGATCTGTGCCATGCGGCGGATATCGAGGCGAACCGATGCATAGAACTTCAATGCATTACCACCGGTAGTGGTTTCGGGGTTACCAAACATGATCCCGATCTTTTCGCGGAGCTGGTTGATGAATATGCAACAGCTATTGGTTTTGGCGATGGTGGCAGTAAGTTTGCGCAGGGCCTGACTCATCAGTCTGGCCTGAAGCCCCATCTTACTATCGCCCATTTCTCCTTCCAACTCACTCTTAGGCACAAGCGCCGCAACCGAATCGATCACCACTACATCGAGGGCACCGGAAAGGATCAGCCTGTCGGCTATTTCCAGGGCCTGCTCACCGTAGTCGGGTTGTGAGATCAGTAAATTGTCAATATCCACACCCAGCTTCTGGGCATAATTGCTGTCAAATGCATGTTCGGCATCAATAAAGGCGCACATGCCACCTTTCTTTTGTGCTTCGGCGATCACATGGATGGCCAGGGTTGTTTTACCGGAACTTTCAGGACCGTAGATCTCTACAACCCTTCCTTTGGGAAGCCCGCCAATACCCAATGCCATATCAAGTCCGATAGAGCCTGTTGAAATTACTTCCTGTTCGGTAACGCCTTTATCACTCATCATCATGACCGACCCTTTTCCAAAATCCTTGTCGATCTTGTCCATCGTTAATTTAAGCGCCTTGATCTTTTCTGATTTCTCTGATTTGTCTGTGTTACTCATGTTTTTTGTTTTTTTAAGTGATGTATCTGAATCGTGTGTAAATGTAATTGTGGAACCAAAGATAGGCGTTTTATTTTATCAACACTAATTATTTTAGTATTTTTTTGATAATTTATTTAGTTAACGGGGGGCTAAAAAAAGACCCATCCCGAGGAATCGGGACGGGGATGTGTTCAAGCATGAGAAAAATCTACAAAGATTAATCCGTGTTTTCAGATAAATGCGGATATATAACGGGCCTATAATTTATTATTAGAAGGGGACGGACTAACAACAGCACAAAGAGAAGTAGATTTTTTGACCTAAACAATACCACAAAGTGGGTAGTTTTGGGGTAAAAAAGGTCAAATATTGAACTTTTTAGGCTTTTTTGTAAAAATTTTAAAATGTAAAGCCATTTTCCCCTGCCGTCGTTTGTTTTTCAATCTCTACCGCTGTTATTATTATTACAAATAAAAAACGGGAGTGTATCGCCTGAAAAATGCTATCCTGCTATAGCTGTCTTACCTGCACTGCTAATCGGAAGTTTCCGGAAATGGGTTGTAGAAATATCCTTCCCAATTTCCGCTCTGTTCAGGCTATTATTTAAAGCAATAATACCATTTCCATTACCAGATGGACAAGGAACAAAAGTACTTTGAATATAAGCCACCATCTGTTGTCGCATGGCAGTAAAAGCGTTCGCGCAATCGGTAAACCCTTGACCGGTTGAATGAACATCTGCACACCAGCTCCAACCACTGGTTTCAATAGCAAACGCCTGGGCTTGTGCATTTAATGCTGCATCTAAACAGGGGTCCGCTGTGATTGGAATTTTTAATGCAAAATGGTTTGCCGGTTCATTGTTTGATTCAATATTAGGTTTTAACACAGAAGAATATCCACCGAAGGATATTAGGATGAACGATAGTGATATTAAAATAGTTTTCATTGGGAAAATTTTATTTTTCTAATTTGGTTTATTGAAGTACTTATTACTTAGCGTAATTAATTTTTTATTTTCACTATCAGTTAATGTTTTAAAGTCGGGATACGATTGAGAAATTTTAGTATACAATACAAATAGTTTATTGGTATTTTCCTGAATTGTTTCATAATTCGAATAGCCAGCCTGTTGAAATTTCTCGTTTAATGACAACTTCTTATTGTTTAATATTAATGTGTCGTTTTGTTTTGATTTTTTTGCATTATCCATAATTATTTGTGACGAGTATCTCATAATAGCATAATAAGATTGATACAGCGTGTCTTGTTTTAATTGACTAAACAGAAAATCTACTTTATCAAATTTATCAACAGTATCACGGGTTGTCTTTCCACATGACATTATCCAAAAAAGTCCTATTGATGCGATTAGGCCAACTGAAATGTTTTTCATTTTATTGATTTATATTTTTGCAATTAAAAGGGGCGAATTAAAGCCATCACAAAGAGAAGTAGATTTTTTGACCTAAGCAATGCCACAAAGTGGGTGGTTTTTGATAAAAAGGGTCGAATGTTGACCTTTTTCGGGATATTTGCAAAAAATATTTAACATGAAAGGCCTTCTATTATTACTCGCAATTGTTTTTTCTGTTTCCACCAATGCCCAGATCAAACCTGCCGAAAAAGGCGTTGGCTATGGTGCAAAAATTACAGCCGCTGGAGCCGTTGAAGTAAATGTGTTGGAAGAAGCCATTACCAAAAACGGAATTTTTACCGGTAAAGTAAAGGGCACCATCTTTAGTGTATGCCAGGAAAAAGGATGCTGGATGAAATTGGAACAAACCAATGGCGAAGGGATCGTGATCCGGTTCAAGGATTATAAATTTTTTGTACCAAAGAATATTGTGAACAGAGATGTAGTGTTGGAAGGCGTAGCCAAAATGACCACCACCTCGGTTGAAGCACTGAAACACGAAGCCGAAGATGCCGGTAAAACAAAAGAAGAGATCGACAAAATAGTTTCCCCTAAACAAGAGATCGAATTTATCGCCACCGGCGTGTTGGTCATCATCTGATAAAAACAGCTGCCTACAAAAACACCCGGCATCACTGCCGGGTGTTTTATTATAATGTTCTTACAATAACTTATGAAAATGAAAGTTGTTGTCCGCTGGCCAGCTTGCGTAAATTGATGAGGCCATAGCGCATCCTGCCCAGGGCAGTATTGATGCTGCAATTATTCAATACGGCGATCTTAGCAAAACTGAGATCGGCATAATGACGCAGAATGATCACTACGCGCTGTTCTTCGGGTAGCCGGTCCAGTAAGTTTTGTACCGCTTCGGTACTTTCGCGCCATTCAATATTATGATCAACGGCGTTGGACTTAATTCCAGAATGCTCATAGAGTTCAATGTTGTCGGTAGACTTGATGAACGAACGGTGCTTGGTTTTGCGGAAATGATCTACACAAAGATTGTGGGCAATGCGGGTAACCCAGTTTGCAAATTTTCCCTCGTCGGTATATTTTTCCAACCTCAGGGTGTCGATCACTTTAATAAAAGTGTCTTGAAAAATATCTTCAGCAACATACTTGTCTTTTACCAGCAGGTAAATAGAAGTGAAGATCTTTGTTTTGTAGCGATTGACCAGGATTCCAAGAGAACGGGCGTCGCCTTCCAGATACTGCTGGATCAGTTGTTTGTCGGTTAGGTGATTCATGATAATGGATTTAGGGATAACATTTTGAATAACAAACCAAAGATAATTACCAACATTTCTAATATTTGTAGTTACTGAAACCTAACTGTTGTAGTATTTTTTTGGTGAGCTATGACAATAATTTCTAATCTGTTAGGAATCTAAAGCATAGTTGACTATTAATTACTTATATATTTCTACCTCCCAATAACCAGGCGGGCATACCATTTGCTCTTATGCAAGTTCAACGGCTAACCATTGAAACTGCGATCCTTTATTTATGAAATCCGGTCTGGCCACCGAATGAAGCATATAACCATTCAATCTTTTTACTTTTTATCCCTGCCATCAATTTATTTCTTCACATTCCAACAGTTCCTTATCGCCATACGTAACTTCGCCGCATGACCAAGTATTTAGACGAACTGAATGAACCACAGCGGGAGGCCGTGCTGCATAAAGATGGTCCCATCATGATTATCGCCGGCGCCGGAAGCGGAAAAACCAAGGTGCTCACCACGCGCATCACCCACCTGATGTCGGCACATAAAATAGATTCATTCAATATTCTGGCCCTCACCTTCACCAATAAAGCGGCGGCAGAAATGAAGGAAAGGGTTGAAAAAACATTAGGCAATACCGAAGCCCGCAATTTATACATCGGCACTTTTCACAGCGTATTTGCCAGGATCCTCCGATCAGAAGCTTCCAAACTGGGTTACCCTACCAGCTTCACCATTTATGATACCGACGATGCCAAAAGCGTAGTGAAAACCGTGATCCATGAACTGGCACTCGACGACAAACAATACAAACCCAATGTGGTGTACAACCGCATATCGGCGGCAAAGAACTCGCTGATCAGCGCAGCTGAATACCAGAACGACTGGGCCCTGCAACAGGAAGACGCAAGGGCCAACCGCTCGGCTATCGGACAGATCTACGACCAATATTGCAAACGCTGTTTTAAGAATGGCGCCATGGATTTCGACGACCTGCTATTTAATATGTATCGCTTGTTGAAACAGTTTCCTGAATCACTAAGCAAGTACCAGCGCAAATTCAAATACATCCTCATTGATGAGTACCAGGATACCAATCCTGCCCAGTACGAGATTATCAAACTATTGGGTGCCATGCACGAAAATGTATGTGTGGTAGGAGACGATGCACAAAGCATCTACAGCTTCCGCGGCGCCACCATTGAAAATATCCTGCAGTTTCAAAAAGATTATGATGAAGTGAAACTGGTGAAGCTGGAACAGAACTATCGCAGCACAAAAAATATTCTGCATGTAGCCAATGAGATCATTGCCAACAACAAAGGGCAGATCGAAAAAACATTGTTCACCGATAATGAAATCGGTGAAAAGATCAGGCTGGTGCGTACCATGACCGACAATGATGAGGGAAAGATGGTAGCCGATACCATTCAGGAACAAAAACTGCGCAACCATTATTTTAATAAAGAGTTTGCCATCCTCTACCGCACCAATGCACAAAGCCGGAGCTTTGAAGAAGCGCTTCGCCGCATGGGTATTGCCTACCGGATCTATGGGGGCATCAGCTTTTACCAACGCAAAGAAGTAAAGGATTTTATCGCTTACCTCCGGCTGGTAGTGAACCCGCAGGATGAAGAAGCGCTGAAACGCATCATCAACTATCCCGCCAGGGGAATTGGAAAAACCACCCTCGATAAAGCTGTGCTATTTGCCAATGAAAAAGATATCCCGCTATGGGATGTGTTGTGCAATGCCGCCACTTACGGATTCCGCAGTGGCACCCTGGAATCGATCAACGGATTTGTGGTGAGCATTAAAATGTTTCGCAGCGAACTGCTGAAGAAGAACGCTTATGATCTTGCCATCCTGGTAGGTAAAAGCACCAATATCGTAAAGGAATTATTCACCGATAAAACCACTGAAGGACTGGCCCGCTATGAGAACGTGCAGGAATTGCTGAACTCCATCAAAGAGTTTACCGAAACCCCCATGAATGAAGAAGACGGGGAAGTAGGCGATAAAGGATTGGGTACTTACTTACAACAGATCACCCTGCTCACTGATGCCGATGATGATAAAGAAAATGCCGATGTGGTAAAACTGATGACCATTCACGCAGCAAAGGGACTGGAGTTTCCGGTGGTATTTGTGGGCGGACTAGAAGAAACATTGTTTCCCAATGCCATGGCCATCAATACCCGCGAAGAACTGGAAGAAGAACGACGCTTATTCTATGTGGCCATCACCCGTGCCAAACAGGGCCTTTGGTTGAGTTATGCCAATGCCCGATACCGTTTTGGACAGTTGCAACAAAATGATCCCAGTCGTTTTCTGGAAGAGATACCGGAAACCCATGTTGATAAAAGTTATGCCGGCGGAGCCATGAAAAACTCCTCCTCCGGTTTTGGCTGGCGAGGCGGTAGCCGATCAACTCAAGCTGATCAGTCGGCGCCCAAGCCCGAAAATCGCCGCCCTGCCTATGTGAACCCTGTTGCCAGGCCACAGGTAAAAGAACATGTGCCCTCGGCCGATTTTGTGCCCAGCGATACCAGTAATTTACAAGTTGGACAAAAAGTAGAACACCAGAAATTTGGATTTGGGGAGGTGCTTAAGATGGAAGGAGCCGCCCATAATCCTATTGCCACCGTGAAGTTTGAGCAGAATGGCGAAAAAAAGATCATGCTCAACTATGCCAAGCTCAGGATTGTGGACCAGGACTAACCGCCCCTTCTTTCCTGTTTTCGTAAACATCGGGTGGAGCTAATTCTTATCTTTGCCCTTTAAATTTTGTGCTATGATCAAGACCGGTAACCCCGTTATCAGTATTTATACAGAAATGACGCCCAACCCAGAGACCATGAAATTTGTGGCCAACAAATTACTGTATCCGGGTAAAAGCATCGATATCGCTGATGAAGCAAGCGCCAATCCTTCCCCACTGGCTCAGGAACTGTTTACTTTTCCCTTCATCAAATCGGTGTTCATTGCCAGCAATTTTGTAACGCTTACAAAAACTGCCGATACGGCCGACTGGCAGGATGTGATCCCTACCATCAAACAATTTTTAAAAGAATATCTGGAAGAAGGTAAGCCGGTAGTGAATGATGATATCGTGGCCACCATGAAACCGGAAAGCAGCAACGAGGTAAGTGCAGATGATGACGATGTGGTAAAACGCATCAAAGAATTGCTCGAAAATTATGTGAAGCCCGCCGTAGAAATGGATGGCGGCGCCATTCAGTTCAAAAGTTATGAAGAAGGAAGAGTGAACCTGATGTTACAAGGAAGTTGCAGCGGTTGTCCCTCTTCTATGATCACATTGAAAGCCGGAATCGAAGGCATGATGAAACGCATGATCCCCGAAGTAAAAGAAGTAGTGGCCGAAGCCGAATAATATATTATGAAACTATTGACGATCCTGCTTCACGGCAGGATTTTTTTTTGCGGCTCAGTTTTTTACATAGGCCCAACCCATAATCATCTGCAATTGCCAATATTGTTTTAAATTGAATCCTTATACCACGTATGATGAGTGTTCAGGAGATCGTTCAGCAATTTTTAACCGATATACAACATACCACCTGGTGGGAGTATGTGGCCGTATTTGCGGGCATCGCCAGTGTTTGGTATAGTCGCGCCGAAAATATTTTAGTATACCCCACCGGCCTCATCAACACCATTATTTATATCGGACTCAGTTTCAATGGCGGCCTACTGGGTGAGGCAACCGTTAATTTTTATTATACCGTAATGAGCGTGTATGGATGGCTGTTATGGTCGAAGAAAGATTCCCAACAGCATTATGTGTTGCACATCACCAAAGCATCAAAAAAAGAATGGCTGCTGCATATCAGTTTTTTTGCGGTGTTCTATGTGGTTATTTTTATGGTGCTCACTTATCTTAAAAAAGATTTTTATCCGGGTGTTATTCCCTGGGCCGATGCTTTTGCCTCTGCTACCGCCTTTACGGGCATGTGGCTGATGACCAAGAAAAAACTGGAGAACTGGTACTGGTGGATCGCTACCAATATCGCTTCTATTCCCCTGTACTTTGTAAAACACTATGTATTCACCAGTGTGTATTACCTGATATTGCTGGTGATGGCGGTCTTCGGATTAATGGAGTGGCTCAAAAAATTAAAAACAAATCCGGCATGAGCTATTGTTCCTATATCCGGTCCTTAAGCCCCGGCGAACAACCACTGCATAAGGAATACCACGATACACAGTATGGATTCACCATTGAAAGCGATGATGAATTGTTTGGCCGGCTGATCCTGGAGATCAATCAGGCGGGGTTAAGCTGGACCACCATTTTAAACAAGCAGGAAAATTTCAGGAAAGCTTATCATCAATTCAATATTAAAAAAATTGCCTGCTACCAGGATAAGGATATAGCGCGGCTGATGAATGATGCGGGCATTATTCGCAACCGGTTAAAGATCCACGCCGCCATCAATAATGCCAATCAGATACTGGCCTTACAAAAATCGCATGGCTCTTTTAAGAATTGGTTAGATGCGGAACACCCCAAATCTAAAGAGGCCTGGGTAAAGCTGTTTAAATTGCATTTTCGTTTCACCGGTGGTGAGATCGTGAATGAGTTTTTAATGAGTTGTGGATATTTGCCTGGTGCACATGATCCCGACTGTTCGGTACATAAAAAAATAATCAAGGTTCGTCCGCCATGGATGCGGAAGGCTGAAAAATAATGCGCATGAAAAAAATAGTGGTGATCGGGCCTGAAAGTACCGGCAAAAGCAGTTTGTGTGAACAGTTGGCCGCTCATTACCAGGGTGATTGGGTAAAAGAATATGCCCGGGAGTACCTGCTTACTAACGGTACCTCATACACGTATGATAACCTGCTTACGGTGGCCAAGGGGCAAATAAAAAATGAAGAAACTTGTATTGCCCATCAGGCCTTCAGCGATAAACCGATCTTTATCGACACCGATATGTATGTGATGAAAGTGTGGTGCGAATTTGTTTTTGAAAAATGTCATCACTGGATCCTGAACCGGATCGTAGAACGCAAATACGATCTCTACTTGCTTTGCAATACCGACCTGCCCTGGGTAAAGGATGAATTGCGCGAATATCCCGATCAGGGAACAAGAGAAAAATTATTCAGGCATTATAAGGATCTGTTGGTGAACCAGGATACCCCCTGGATCGAGATCAGCGGAGATTATGATGCGCGATTGCAACAGGCGATCGCTGCGGTTGATCGTTTGTAATTTTTATTACCTGATCAGTTCGGCAATATCGGGATCACCTTCCAGAAAACCCATCTGCGTCATGATGGCATTGGCCCTTCCGGCAACATAATTACTCAATGGTTTTACGGTAAGTCGTTTTGGATTAGGCAAACAGGCAGCAATTTCTGCCGCTTCAAGCCGGCTTAGATTTTTTGCATCCTTATTAAAATAGGTCCTTGCGGCGGCTTGCACACCAAAGATGCCGCGGCCCATTTCAGCAATATTGAGATAACGTTCCAGTATGGTTTTCTTGGTCCAAAGTTTTTCAATGCTGAACGTGAAATAAACTTCCATCCCCTTTCTTAAAAATCCGCCGCCCTGCCACAGAAAGATATTCTTGGCTGTTTGCTGGCTGATGGTGCTGGCGCCACGCACTTTATTGGGGTGTCGTTTATTGTATTTGATCGCGAGTTTGATCGCCTTCAGATCAAACCCATCGTGATCGGGATAGTTCTGGTCTTCACTGGCCATCACGGCCAATTTGATATTGGGGCCCATATCATCATAAGAAATATAATCGCGCTGCA
>CAIRHQ010000049.1 GCA_903878475.1 uncultured Bacteroidota bacterium
AAGTTCCAACAGTTTCTGGTCTTCATAAAAACATTCCAGCTCATCTCCTACCACACATTCTCCCACACCTGCGGGTGTTCCGGTAAATACCAGATCGCCGATATTGAGTGAAAAATAATTGGAGATATGAGAAATGATCGAATCAAAGCCAAACATCATCTTGCCTGAGTTTCCTTGTTGCATCAGCTCTTTGTTCTTATACAGGCAGAAATTAATATTCTTTTTATTGATATCGGGAGTAAAATCAACAAATTTGCCCACGGCTGCAGAATTGTCAAATGCCTTGGCTTTTTCCCAGGGCAAACCTTTCTTTTTTAATTCATCCTGGATATCCCTTGCAGTAAAATCAATACCCACGGTGATGCCATTGTAATAATTACCGGCGTGTCGTTCCTGGATATATTTACCATTTTTTGAAATGCGCAACACCAGTTCGCATTCATAATGCAGTTCATTGCTGAATTCGGGATAATAAAATGGGGTATGCGCCTGCAATAAAGCGCTTTTCGGCTTCATGAAAATAACCGGCTCATCAGGTATTTCATTACCCAGTTCTTTGGCGTGTTCAGCATAATTGCGTCCAATACAAATTATCTTCATTGGCTGATAAATTTTTACGGATACGGATAATTAAGGCGAATATATTAAAATCAACCTGAAATACATAAAGATTATGCCTTAAAAACGGTTTATTAACCCACTGCAAAAACTAGGTTGTTAAAGGCGGTCATGGTAGGGCCTAAACCCGCATGAACATAACTTTCAATCAGTTCAATACATTTTTCGATCTTCAGCAATACCAGGGGCTCTTCCGATTTCAGCCATTTGCCCAGTACAAAATCAGCCTGCATCCCCCGGGGATAATTATCTCCCACGCCAAATCGAAGTTTAGGATATTCTGTGGTTCCCATGATCTGCTCAATGTCTTTCAAACCATTATGTCCGCCCGAACTACCGCCGGGGCGTAAACGAATTTTATCGAGGGGAAGTGCCACATCATCTACAATGGTGAGTGTTTGTTCCAGCGGGATCTTTTCTTTATCTATCCAATACCGAAAGGCCCTGCCGCTGAGGTTCATATACGTAGTTGGACAAATACAAACCAATTGCTTTCCTTTATAACTTACCGTAGCCACATAAGCCAGGCGATCTACTTTAAACGTGCCGCCATGTTTCAACACAAATGCATTGACCACATCAAAACCGATATTGTGCCGGGTATTCGCATACTCCGCACCGATATTACCCAGTCCTGCAATTAAAAATTTAGACATCGTTCATCAACTTTCAAATTCGGGGAATCAATTCAACATATCCAGCATTTGCTGAAGATCGGCTTCTGTTTTGATCAGTACTTCGCGGGCCTTACTGCCCTGGTTGCCACCTACCACACCAGCCGATTCAAGTTGGTCCATCAACCTTCCTGCACGGTTATAACCCAGTTTCATTCTACGTTGCAATAAAGATGTGCTTCCCATCTGACTGGCCACAATCAGCCTGGCAGCATCTTCAAATAACGGATCCTTGTCGCCCAGGTCAAAATCCTTGCCCTCCATTTCCTTTTCATCAATATACTCGGGAAGTAAAAATGCTTGCGGATAGCCGCGTTGTTGACCAATAAAATCAACGATCTTATCAATTTCAGGTGTATCTACAAAGGCACATTGCAATCGTACCACTTCCCCATTATAGCTGATGAGCATATCTCCTTTTCCGATCAATTGCTCGGCACCGCCGGTATCTAAAATGGTACGACTATCGATCTTACTACTCACCTTAAAGGCTATACGCGCAGGGAAATTGGCCTTGATGGTTCCGGTGATGATGTTCACTGATGGCCGTTGCGTGGCAATGATCAGGTGTATACCCACTGCTCTGGCCAGCTGTGCCAGTCGTGCAATAGGCATTTCGATCTCTTTACCCGCCGTCATGATCAGGTCGGCAAATTCATCCACTACCAATACAATGAAAGGCAGGTACTGATGGCCTTTTTCGGGATTAAGTTTACGGGATACAAATTTTTCATTGTATTCCTTGATGTTCCGGCAGCCTGCTTCTTTCAGCAGGTCGTATCGGTTATCCATCTCAATACAAAGTGCATTGAGGGTATGTACTACTTTCTTGGTATCAGTGATGATGGCATCTTCTTCGCCCGGTAATTTGGCTAGAAAATGTTTTTCAATGGTTTTATAAATACTCAACTCCACTTTTTTGGGATCTACCAATACAAATTTGAGTTGAGAAGGGTGCTTTTTGTATAATAAGGAAACCAGGATGGCATTCACCCCCACCGATTTACCCTGACCCGTAGCACCGGCCATCAACAAGTGAGGCATGGTGGTGAGGTCAACGATAAAATTCTCATTGTCGATCTTTTTACCAATGGCGATCGGCAGTGAAAAATTGTTCTTCTGGAATTTTTCAGAAGCCAGCAGGGTCTTCATGCTCACGATCGTTTTTCGGGCATTGGGAACCTCAATACCAATGGTACCCTTGCCCGGAATGGGGGCAATGATACGAATGCCCAAGGCAGCCAGACTCAGGGCGATATCATCCTCCAGGTTCTTGATCCTGGAAATGCGTACACCCGCTGCCGGTATGATCTCGTACAGGGTAACTGTAGGACCCACGGTAGCTGAGATCTTTTGTATCAGGATATCATAATTCTTCAGGGTATTGATGATCTGGTTCTTATTGTTCTCCAGCTCATTGGTATCCTGTACAATTTTATCACTGCCATGATTCTCGAGCAGATCGAGGGTTGGGTATTTATAATCTCTTAGGTCAAGGATCGGATCGTAAGGTGCTATGACAGGCAGTTTGCCCGCAGGCTGCAGGATATCTTCTTTCTTTTCAGTTGGCGTTTTGATCTCCAGTTC
>CAIRHQ010000050.1 GCA_903878475.1 uncultured Bacteroidota bacterium
ATCATGAAAGTGGTGAAAGTGTCTGACAAAAATTTTATCGGAAAAGATATACTCCATGTGGCCGTGTTTCAGAAAAGTGATGAGCGCACTACCTACAATATGATCTATGCTGATGGAAAAACGGGGGTCAGTTATGCCAAGCGATTTAACGTAACCGGTATCACCCGTGATAAAGAATATGACCTCACCAAGGGATCCGAAAAAAGCCGGGTACATTATTTCACCACCAATCCGAATGGAGAAGCAGAAGTGGTGAAGATATTGCTGAGTCCGAATTGCAGTGCCCGAAACAAAGAACTCGATTTCTATTTTGAAGAGTTGGAGATCAAGGGAAGGGGCAGCATCGGTAATCAGGTAACTAAGTACCCGATCAAATCGGTGAAATTCAAAGAGGCCGGCAATGCAACGCTTGACGCGAAAAAAATGTGGTTCGACAATAAATTCGGCCGACTCAATACAGAAGAAAAAGGCGAATACCTAGGCAAATTTGATGCGGAAGACAGGTTGCTGGTGATCTATACCGATGGAAATTATGAGATCACCGACCAGGAACTCACCCAGCGCTTTGATACGGAAAAAGTATTGCTGCTCGAAAAATTCAATCCTGAAAAGATCATTACTGCAGTGTACTACGACAAAGAAAAAGTGCAATTCAGTGTAAAGCGATTTAAAATAGAAACTTCCACCTTACACAATAAATTCTTCTTCATCAAAGAAGGAGCCGAGAACTATTTAGAGGCTGTAACCACTGATGAAGAACCGGTGCTGTCTGTACAAAGCGGCAGGGGCGGACAAGTACGTAAAGGAAAAATTAAAATTGATAAGGTTGTAGAGATCATGGGATGGAAAGCACTTGGCGCCAAACTGGTTGATTATAATAAATCAGTAGAAATGGAATGGGTGCGGAAAGAAGGGGATAATGTACAGCCGGAGTTGTTTGGATGAGGCAACGTTTAAGAGGTTTAAGGGTTTAAGGGTTTAATTCGTTTAAGGTTATGGACTCTATAAATTGTACGTCATCCCCTAAACACCTAAACACCTAAACACCTAAACTCCTAAACCAGTTCTACCAAACTATAATCCTTCACCACATTATACAACGTATCTCTCTCTACCGGTCGGCGGTTAACCTGCTTAATTAATTGCACCAGATCTTCGGTACTCATGGTTGGTGTTTGTTCTTCGCTGCCAGCCATGGAATAGATCTTGGTACTGTCGTCAATGGTACCGTCAATATCGTTTACGCCAAAAGCCAGACTCAATTGTGCTTGCTGCCGGCCCAACATAGGCCAGTATGCTTTCAGGTGCGGAAAATTATCGAGGTAGATACGGGATATGGAAAATAATCGCATGTCTTCAATGATGCTGCTCTCGGGCACATAGCTCATATCGTTATCGAAATTCCTGAACTTAAGTGGAATGAAGGTGTTGAAGCCACCGGTCTTGTCTTGCAACTCCCTTAACCTGCGCATATGATCTACAAGGTGTTCCTTTTTTTCAATATGCCCGTACAGCATGGTAGCATTGCTGTGCATGCCCAGGTTATGAGCCGCTTCATGAATGGCCAGCCAACCATTGGCATCTACTTTATCTGCGCATATCTGTTCCCGTATCTCGGGAGCAAATATTTCGGCACCACCGCCCGGTAAACTATCGAGTCCGGCTGCATGCAATTGTTTCATGCCTTCTTCAATGCTGAGTTTGGCCTTGCGGAACATATAGTCAAGTTCCACAGCGGTGAATGCTTTTACATGCAGATCGGGTCGGTGCTTTTTTATCTTTTGCATGAGCTCGATAAAATAAGCCATATCCATTTTGGGGTGAACACCACCCACGATATGGACTTCGGTAATCGGCTTTCCGTCGTAGGCTTTCACCAGATCCAGCATTTGTTCAATACTCAGTTCCCAGCCTTCTTCTTTGTGGGCATATAAACGCGAGTATGAACAAAATTTACAACTGAACACACACACGTTGGTGGGTTCAATATGAAAATTGCGGTTAAAATAAGTGGTATCGCCATGTTTGCGTTCCCTGATGAAATTGGCCAGGGCACCCACAAAGGCCAGTTCTCCTTTTTCAAATAGGAGCAACCCATCAGCATCTGTGATGCGCTGGTTGTCTTTCACTTTCTGGGCAATGACTTGCAGCTCCTGATCGTTGCAGTTGCTGATTATGGTATCGATTGATTCACTCATCACTCTATAATTTTTTGCAAAGTTAGGCTGATTAGGAATGTGGTTCCAATTTTTTTGACAGAATCAAATCTGCTGGGACATTCATTTTTACTGAATATTGTATATCTTCCAATTCGATAATCAGTTCAAATTTAAAACTACTTCTATATGAGCATTAAGTTACGTCTAACGGTGATGAGTTTTTTGCAATTCTTTGTTTGGGGTGCCTGGCTGATCACAGTGGGTAATTATTGGTTTGGTACCAAACAATGGAGTGGTGCTGAATTTGGGGCTATTTTTTCTACACTTGGCTTTTCTTCATTGATCATGCCGGCACTAACCGGTATCATTGCCGATCGCTGGATCAATGCTGAAAAATTATATGGGTTATTGCATATTGTTGGCGCCTTGTTTTTGGCGTATATACCTTCAGTGAATGATCCTGCTACTTTCTGGTGGGTTATTTTCGGAGCCATGCTTTGCTATATGCCTACCATATCGCTTTCTAACTCGATCTCATACACGATATTAAAGAACAACGATTACGATGTGGTGAAAGTTTTCCCGCCCATTCGGGTTTGGGGTACCATTGGGTTCATTGCGGCCATGTGGTTCACCAATCTTACCGGATTTAAAGCCTCGGGGAATATGTTCTATATTTCTGCCGCATCGGCCATTGCCCTGGGTATCTATTCTTTCACTTTACCCAAATGTCCGCCACCAAAATTGATTGCTAAAAATGCAAGCTGGACAGAAAAGCTGGGCTTAAATGCTTTTGCCTTATTTGGTAGTTCAAAGATGGCCTTGTTCTTCCTGTTCTCTATGTTTTTAGGGGCAGCACTGCAGTTGACGAATATGTATGGAGATGTGTTCTTATCCGAGTTTGCAAAAAATCCATTATTTGCCGATTCTATTGTGGTAAAAAGATCAACCCTGATCATGTCGATCTCACAGGTGTCTGAAACACTTTTCATCCTGGCGATACCTTTCTTTTTAAAACGTTTTGGTATCAAGAACGTAATGCTGATATCCATGCTGGCATGGGTATTACGGTTCGGGCTATTCGCTTATGGTGATCCGGCGGTTGGATTATGGATGATCGTGCTTTCCTGCATCGTTTATGGAATGGCCTTTGATTTTTTCAATATTTCAGGTTCCTTATTCATTGAAACAACTACCGATGCCTCGATAAGATCCAGTGCACAGGGGCTTTTCATGATGGTTACCAATGGTGTGGGTGCGGTGCTTGGTGCCCTGGTCAGTGGATGGCTGATACAGAAATATTTCACTACGGCAGCGGGCGACCGCGACTGGCATAGTATCTGGCTAAGTTTTGCCGGCTATGCCATGGTCATTGCTGTTTTGTTTGCTGTGTTGTTCAAACACAAGCACGATCCCAAGGCATTGGAATCGGTACAACATTAATACTGCAACATGCACCAATAGAAAAACCCCTGAATCTCAGGGGTTTTTTCATGTACTTACTATGAATAATGCATTAATTATTTATGCTGCTCGATTTTCTTAACAAAATTTGATTTGGGTTGAGCACCTACCAATTTATCAACAACCTGTCCGCCCTTAACAAAAAGAATAGCAGGGATACTGGTAATGCCATAGGTCATAGAAACCTGTGGATTATGATCCACATTCACTTTACCTACATTCACTTTTCCATCGTATTCTTTAGCCAGTTCTTCAATAACGGGACCAATTGCACGGCATGGACCGCACCATTCTGCCCAGAAATCGATCACGGTTAATTTATCCGAGTCTAATACAGTTGCTTTAAAGTTCGCGTCTGTGAATTCTTGTGCCATAATATTTATTTTTTTTATATGAGAATATGTAATGGAAAGACTGCAAAACTAAATCCATTCTTTCAATTATGCAGTAATGACATA
Organism: uncultured Bacteroidota bacterium; assembly: GCA_903878475.1. Taxonomy (GTDB): domain Bacteria; phylum Bacteroidota; class Bacteroidia; order Chitinophagales; family Chitinophagaceae; genus Ferruginibacter. The sequence continues at coordinate 4,082 of CAIRHQ010000050.1, forward strand.
TCCACAAATCATTTGGCAGTGTGGATTGTGCAAAACGGCAGGGGGAGGTCTGTGTTGGAGGTTGGAAGTTGGAGGTTTTTAAGGTTAAAGAGTTTAGGGGTTTTGAGGAAGTTCAAAAAATGGGTTAGGAGTTTAATTGTCCCATATGGTTGAAGTAGTACTGTTAAATTACAGTCCCACAATTTGTATGAACTTCCAACCTCCAACCCCCAACAATTGTCTAGACCGTCAACACCGTCACTTCCAGATCCTTATTTTCATTGAGAAAGCTGGCCATATCATCGTTCATGGTGAATCCATTTTCGAGGCTGTACATTCCCACTTTAAGATTATTGCGGGTGTCGATGATATTGAATTTGATAGAA
>CAIRHQ010000051.1 GCA_903878475.1 uncultured Bacteroidota bacterium
GTTGTCGGTGATGCCATTCACATTATGGATCGTTTGTGAATTGGCATAATTGGCATTATATAGGGCATCCCAATTGATCTGGCGAAGGTTCACATTATTTTTCATGGCATCCAGGATCTGTTGGGCATATACTGCTTCATCCTGATAGCTGGGTAAATAGCGATAATAATCGGGCCTTGGATCGGGCGCATTGTACCAGTCTAACCCTGTGGTACTTCTACTACCGAACATATAAGAACCGGCGGTCATCAGCGAAGTTTTTGGCGTGATCTTCCAGTCGTGGGTGAGTATCCCAACCGGTTGGAGGGTTTTGGCCACGCTGGCATTTCTTTTTTTACCATTCTGGTAACCCCAGTAAGGATTATAAAAATTAGAACCGGCAATTTCAGTCATTTCCTTGGTGGAAGCCCCTTGCCTACCATTTTCAGTTGGAGTAGCAAATGCTACAAAAGAGAGCAGGTGACGGGCATTGATGCGTTTATCGATGGCTGTGAAAAAAGACCACCCATCATAATAAGTACCATCGGTAAAGCCCTGATCGGCCCATCTGCGAGAGCCGGAAAATGAAAAGGCCCAGCCATTTTTCATCATTCCGGTTGAATGGGTTAGCATTATCCGGTGAACATAATTACGGTTAGATAAGGAGTAACTGATCTTGGTTTGTTTGTATTGTCTGAAAGCCCGGGTATCCATATTGGTAGCACCACCCAGGTTACCGAAACCATATTTCAGTGATTGCATACCCAAAGATGATTCCCTGCTCCGCAACACATCATTCAACCCGCCCCACAAGCCGTATGGCGTAAACCCGTTGTCCAGGTTTTCCATGGGCGCTCCGTTCATGAAAGTGCTGGTAAGATCAGCATCATATCCACGGATGCGGAATCGTACTGCTCCAAAATGGAAGTTGGCTGCGTCATAAAACGGATTTTTACCCGCATTAAGTTGCCCGGATATATTCTGAGCACTGCCATCCTGACCGTCATTATCATCGAGAGAAACCACCGGAATATTATCCAATGAGCTTTCCTTCGCCTCTTCGGTGATGGTAGTATCGATCACTGGTTTTTCTTTAATCTGCGAAAATGCCGGGGATGAAAAAATTAGCATAACTGCAGCAGCAAGCAGTTTTGGTTTTATTTGAAACATAAGTAGCTGGTTAAATAAGCGGTGCAAGTTATCTTATTTATTATTAATTGCATAAAATTAATATGAACAAATAATTACCAAAAAAAAGACAACCCAGTCCGTATATTACAAGCGGAATATATGTTTGAGTCGGAGTGTATTATATTAATATGAATTGGGCCACACATTGTTATTTAAATAATTAGCTTTGTCAAATCTTAAGACTGTAATCAAATAACTACATGAAAAAAATTCTGCTAAGTTTTATACTGGGTTCAATGCTATTGACCATTCCTATGCATTCAAATGCCTGGGGCAATAAAGGACATGGACTTGTGGCAGAGATCGCCTTCCATTTTTTGGATGATTCAACCAAAAAAATGGTGAAAGAATTTTTAGGCAACATGACCATTGAAGAAGCGGCGAACTGGATGGATGATAGTAAGTCGAATAGCTATTTTGATTATATGAGAAGTTGGCATTACCTCGATATTGACAAAGGTGAAGTGTATAAGCCTACTGCAGAAAAAAATATCCTTACCATTATACATTCAGCTATTCTGGAATTGAGGCAATACAAAACCATTAAACATAAAGACGTAAGAAGAGATTTATTGTTGCTCTTTCATTTAGTGGGTGATCTGCACCAACCCTTGCACACAGGGTATGCAGTGGATAAAGGAGGGAATACTGTAATTGTGACTTCTAATGTTGTTTCTGGAAATTTGCATAGCATCTGGGATTCTCAAATCCTCGAATATAAAAATATCAACTTGGATTCCTGCCTTCAGTATTATTCCACATTAAGCAAGGACGAAACAGCCGCCATAGAAAAAATTGATGTACTAAAGTGGATGTATCAATCACGAAGTTTACTGGATACCGTATATCTGTTCAATAACAATAACCTGGATGCAACTTATATTGATCACAATGCCCAGGTGATCAAAATGCAACTGGTAAAAGCTGGATTGAGGTTGGGCGCACTGCTGCACGAACTGTTCAATCCGGATGCCCCATATACTTTCGAGCAAAAGCCGGCTAAACTTTGGGGACTATTTACCTTGCCGTCCACCATTTAAGCGCAATGATCCATTGCAATTAAAATTTTATTCAATGTTGAATATTTGCGCTTGTTTCAGCAAGGGCATACCCTTAAACCGCAACAGGATATTTCCGGTAGCTACCACATCCTGCTGACAATAAGCAACAATCCGATGTACATTATTTTGCTGCTCAACGGGATCGCTTGCCCAATAAAGCGCTCCCACCATACTTCCGTCTATATCCTCTTTGGAAGAAGGCACCTGTAGCACTGCCGATAGTAATTTCAATGAAGTATAATTTTTATAATCACCGAAACGCCAGTATTGGAAGGTATCGATGAGATTGGTTTCCCAGGGTTTTTTATTCTGAAAATCAAGATAATTTGGAATGGGTAAACCATGCACGAGCAAGCGCCGGCAAATAAAAGGAATATCAAACTCTTTGATATTATGTCCCACAAAACACCAATCATTGAGCCCTTCATTGCGCTCATTCATGGCAACAATGAATTTTGACAACAACTCATGCTCATCATTGCCGAAAAAAGATCGTAAAAACATATTCACTCCTGATTCATCCTGTTTTAACCATCCAACACTGATGCAAATGATCTTGGCGAACTCAGCCATAACCCCTGCCCGCTGAAGATAGAATTCCGCGGCAGAGACCCCTGCTGGTAAGATCTTCATCACTTTTTCCTGCCAAAGTTGCTTCCAGGAATCATCCATGGATTCAAATCCGGGATATTGCGAAACCGTTTCAATATCAATGATCAGTAATTGATTCAAAGCAAGCGTTTGCATAATGGCTGATTGGTTCATCCAAATTACCCTGCATTGATTTTTTAACCCAAAAAAAGTCAAGAGAAAATAACCAATTCACAGAAAGAAAATAACTGTTGGCTATTGTTGAGATAATGGTTTTCCGCACAATGAACTCAGTTTTTGTGCAGCAAAATGCCCGTAACAAGTACGGGCATTTGTAAAATTATTTTCTATTTATACTAAGCATCTTTACCATGACATTGCTTATATTTTTTGCCACTTCCACAAGGACAAGGATCATTTCTGCCCGGTGCTTTTTCAACACGGATAGGTTCTTGTTTTATAGGAGATGAGGGGTCGATATAATCATTTTCCTGGTTCATGTATTCTGGGCCTCCTGTGGAAGAACTTGCATATTCTTCTTTACGCTGGCGCAGCTTACTCATATCAGTTTTCTTTTCCCTGCCTTCACGGATCTGACCAGCATTGGTTTGTTCCATGGGTATCTGGGCATGACAAAGGAAACTAACGATATCTTTATTCACCTGATCGTCCATCTGCTTAAATGCAGCAAAGGCTTCAATTTTATAGATCACCAACGGGTCTTTTTGTTCATACCCCGCCGTTTGTACACTGTGGCGCAGATCGTCCATCGCCCTCAGGTGTTCTTTCCAGGCATCATCGATCAGGGCAAGGGTGATGCTCCTTTCCAGTGCATTATTCAATTCCCTTCCTTCAGAGGCCAGGTATTTATCCAAGTTTGCAAGTGCCTGTAATGTTTTCTTCCCATCGGTAAATGGCACGGCTACATTTTCAATCTGATTACCTTGTTCACGGCGGATATTTTTTATTACCGGTAAGGTTTGCTGAACCATCATATCCGTTTTCTTACGGTATTGGGTAATCGCTTCCTGATAGAGTCGCTCGGCCAATCCCTGCTCGTCCTGTTTGTCGAGTTCTTCGGCCGTGATGGAACTATCCATTCCAAAATTAACAATGGCGGCCAATTTAAATCCGTCGTGATCATTCCCTTCTTTAAAAGAACTGATGAGACCGGCAGCCACAGAATAAAATGCATTATCCAGATCCAGCGCCAATCTTTCTCCAAACAAGGCATGGTTACGTTTGTTGTACACCACATTCCGTTGTTTATTCATCACGTCATCATATTCGAGCAGGCGTTTCCGTATGCCGAAGTTATTTTCCTCTACTTTTTTCTGGGCACGTTCGATCGATTTGGTGATCATGCTGTGCTGGATCACTTCGCCTTCTTTATAACCCATCCTGTCCATCAATCCTGCAATACGTTCGCTTCCGAACATACGCATCAGATCATCTTCCAGTGAAACAAAGAAACTGGTACTTCCTGGATCTCCCTGACGTCCGGCGCGACCACGCAACTGCCTGTCTACCCTTCTGCTTTCATGACGCTCTGTACCAATGATGGCCAAGCCTCCTGCTTCTTTCACACCGGGTCCCAGTTTGATATCGGTACCCCTACCGGCCATATTTGTGGCAATGGTCACTGCACCGGGCAAACCGGCTTCGGCAACTACCTGGGCTTCTTTAGCGTGTTGTTTTGCATTCAGTACATTATGCGGAATATTTTTTTGTTTCAGCATACGGGAAAGCAGTTCACTTACTTCTACAGAAGTAGTACCCACCAGGGATGGTCGGCCTGCAATCCTTAACCGGTCTATTTCTTCAATTACAGCCCTGTATTTTTCACGCTTGGTTTTAAACACCAGGTCCTGTTCATCTTTACGAATGGCTTTTACATTGGTGGGGATCGTTACCACATCCAGTTTGTAAATGCTCCACAACTCTGCAGCTTCTGTTTCCGCAGTACCCGTCATACCCGCGAGTTTGTGATACATCCTGAAATAATTCTGCAAGGTAACGGTAGCGTATGTTTGCGTAGACGCTTCGATCTTTACATTCTCCTTCGCTTCAATGGCCTGGTGTAATCCATCTGAATATCTTCTTCCATCGAGGATACGACCGGTTTGTTCATCCACGATCTTTACCGCCTCATCCATCACCACATATTCCACGTCTTTATCAAATAAAGTATAGGCTTTCAGCAATTGCTGCACAGTATGGATACGGTCGGCCTTCAGAGAATATTCATTCAACAGGGCTTCTTTCTTATGTAATTTTTCTTCGGCAGGCAAACTGCTTTTTTCAATATCGGCCAGTTTGGTAGCGATATCGGGGATGATAAAGAATTCAGGATCCTCACCGCTTTTGGTGATCAATTGAATACCCTGATCGGTAAGGTCTACCTGATTATTTTTTTCATCAATATTGAAAAAAAGTTCGGCATCCACTTTAGGCATTTCCTTTTGCTGATCGGCCAGATAGTAGTTCTCCGTTTTCTGCAATTTTACGCGGATACCGGGCTCACTTAAAAATTTGATCAGGGCGCCGTTCTTGGGCAAACCCCGGTGGGCACGCATCAATGCCAGTCCACCGTCTTTTGGATCATCATTTCCTTCCGTTATCTTTTTCTTGGCTTCGATCAAGAATTGATTCACTGCTTTTTTCTGAGCATCCACCAGTTTTTCGATACGTGGTTTCAGGTCGAAGAACTGCTGGGTATTGTCGCTATGGCCTACCGGTCCGCTGATGATCAGTGGGGTACGGGCATCATCGATCAATACGCTATCCACCTCATCCACCATGGCATAATGGTGTTTCCGTTGCACCATTTCATCGGGTGAGTGCACCATATTATCCCTGAGGTAATCAAAACCAAATTCGTTATTGGTACCATAGGTGATGTCGGCATTATAGGCATGACGGCGGGCGTCACTGTTGGGTTCGTGCTTGTCGATACAATCCACGCGTAATCCCAGGAATTCGAATATCGGACCATTCCATTCACTATCCCTTCGAGCCAGGTAATCATTCACTGTTACGATATGCACCCCTTCACCAGCCAATGCATTCAGATAAGCCGGCAGTGTACTCACCAGCGTTTTACCTTCACCGGTAGCCATCTCCGAAATTTTTCCGGAATGTAACACCGCTCCACCGATCAGCTGCACATCATAATGCTGCATATTCCAGGTTACCAGTCCGCCAGCGGCTGTCCAAGTATTTTTAAACTCCGCTTTCTCTCCATTGATGACGATATTGTCTTTCTTCACGGCCAGGGTGCGATCCAGTTCTGTAGCGATAACTTCCAGGCTGCTATTTTCTTTGAACCTTCTGCTGGTTTCCTTTACCACGGCGAAAGCTTCGGGAAGTATTTCTTGTAATACCACTTCCAGTTGCTTGTCTTTTTCTTTCTTCAGTTCATCGATCTCTTTATAGATGATATCCCTGCTGTTGATCTCTTCCAAGGGCAGGTCTTCTGCTGCCTGTTTTTTATCTCCGATCTGTTGATTGATGACAGCAAGATGGGTGCCGATCCGTTGCTTGAATTCAGCTGTCTTATTCCTCAGTTCATCATTGCTCAGGGGTTGGTATTGCGCAAAAAACTGGTTGATCTTCTCAACTTGTGGGGCGATTTTCTTTACATCCTTCTCACTTTTGTTTCCGCCAAAAAGTTTTGAAATGGTGCCGATCATAAAATTCAGAATTATTTGGTATGGTTGAATTAATTATTAAACAAGTTCTATATTCTGTCAAATATGGTGCTGAATTGCGTGAAAAGCCAAATTGACAGGGCTGCAAAGGTAAGCATAAGTTGTCAGTTTGGAATTGAACTACCGTGGTGATCAGCGCAGAGCTTTCTGCGCCCATATTACCACTATGAGCCCCGAAACCAATAGGAGGCCGCATATGGTGATCATCGTTCCGGTTAATTGAAGCGGATGGATCAGAAAACCATGGTCATTGAGCAGAAAAAACGGTAAGCCGGCGAGGGCGATGGCTGTACCCAGACTGAATGCACTGGCAGTGGCGGGATACAGGGGTAGGGCTCGCCCCATCAGCATCAGGGTAAGGGGAACTGAACTTTGCAGACAGGCGATCCCAAAGGCCAATGCATAAATATTTTCTTTACCGAAAGTAAAAAGTAAAAATGCCAGGGGCAGCATGATGTAGACGAATTTTTTCCATCCAATGGCATCGGCCAAATATCCTCCGATTATTTTTCCGGCAAATGCACTGATGCCGATGATCAGGATGCCCTGTTCATAATGATTGCCCAATTGATTGATGACATCAAAAATGAAAGAACGAAAGCACATAAACAACAGCATGAGCAGCATCAATATATCATGGCTATCCAGCTCAGGAGTTTTTTTTATTACTGTCGGATAGTCAGGACTCCCTGATTTCAAGATCATCCAGCCTGCAGGAAGCACCAGGATCGCTACAATGATCAATTGCCAGACTCCGTAACCTGCCAGCATACCTCCCAGTGTTAAACCAAGCACGCCGGGTGCGGTAAACCATCCAAGCGGTGCAGATCTATGCTGTGCGGCCTGTAAACAAACAGCCCCTCCGGTTACATGAACGAAAGCTGCAGCAAATCCAGCCAATAGGATCCCGGGAGCAGGAGCCGTCAAATATAATAATGCAGCGGCCGGGATCAGTACTATCGACACTACGGAAAAAGCCCTTATATTTTTTGAATGATCGAGCCAGAAACCCACCGGTAATTGACCACCAAAACCAATGATGGCGTATAAGATCAGGAAAGAGATACTATTTGAACTTTCATGGGTGATCGCAAAATGTGCAAGCATGAATCCAGCGCTGAAATCATTGAGGCCATGCAGCCATCCCCAAAGCAAAGGCAGTTTCAATTTATTCATGACCAAAGATAATTGATGAGCAATCCAACACCATAACTAAATCCGTTAGCCAGCAGGGATACCCCAAGCGCTTTTTTGTAACTACCGGTAAGGAATATCCGAAAACCAATTGCCTCTACCAGCACCACGCCAATTTCCAGAAGAAAAATGGGGAGGTATGTTGTATAGATGAACCAATGCAACAGCGGCCAGGAGAACAGATTCAACAGGCCGCCGATCAGCAGGGCATATTTCCATTGCGGCTTAAAGAACCAGCAAACGATCGGCAATTCGAGCAGCAGGGTAAGAAAAAAATAGCAATAGAATGGCATGGGTTTAAATGAATTTTAAAATGCCTTGATTGAATTATCGATTATTTTTTTTCCGCCTGTAAAAGAAAATGCCGGTTAACAGCAATAGTGCCACTATAACCAGCACAAGCCATAGTTGGTGTTTACCCGATGACAACCAGGGATCAGCCGCTAGATCAAGAAAGATGAACTTCATAGCTATAAATCTATGGATAAATTAAGTTATCCTGTTGATTTCTTATTCATGCTAGCGATGAGCTATGGCACTCAAACATGTTAAGGATATCAAAATTTTATACCATTCATAAAAAAAACGCAATGCATTCCCCTCCCATCTCCTATTTTTACACGAAATTGTTCGTAATTCTTCTTTTGAACCAAATTAATTTATGAGAATACTAATACTACTTGGGTTAATCATGGGCTCAGCCTTTATTTCAAGTGCCCAGGTAAAAGGAACCGTGATCGATTCTGCCAGCAAAAAACCAATGGATAAAGTGGTGGTGGGCATGGTAATCAAAACGAACCCATCTGATACCAGTTACAGCTTTACCAACGAAAAAGGTCAGTTCAGGTTTGATGTGGTACCGGCTTCTAATTTTTCCATTACCATACGCAATATGGGCTACCGTGCGGTGGCCAAGTTCGTTCCGGTGAGTAAAGCCGAGAAGTCCATTGACCTTGGAACGGTGACCCTGGCCAGCTGGGGGAAATTATTGGATGAAGTAGTGGTGCAGGTGGCAGCCATCACGGTAAAAGAAGATACGGTTGAATACAACGCCGCTTCTTTTAAGGTGAAAGAAAATGCTGTAGTGGAAGACCTGCTGAAAAAAATGCCGGGCATTGAAGTGGATAAGGATGGTAATGTAAAAGCACAGGGAAAAAGCGTTACCCGCGTAAAAGTAAATGGTAAAGACTTCTTTGGCGGAGATGTAAAGACGGCTACGAAAGAACTTCCGGCCAATATCGTTGATAAGATTCAGGTGATCGATGATTATGGCGATCAGGCCACGGTATCGGGTATCAAGGATGGCGACCCCGATAAAATAATCAATATCCAGATCAAAAAGGACAAGAACAAGGGTTTCTTTGGCCGCTTGACCGCTGGTGCAGGTACGGATGACCGTTACCAGGCATCTTTCAATGGAAATTATTTCAACAACAACAAACAGATCTCCGTTTTTGCCAATAGCAACAATACCAATACCTCGTTGTTCGACTTTGGCGGCGGCGGAAACCGTGGTGCTACCAGCATGATGCGTACGGGCATGAGTGCCGTGAGCGATATGGGCGGCATGTCGGGCGCAAGGAACATGATGGGGGGCGGACTGGGTCAATTTGGGTCCAGCAATTCGGGTATTTCCACCAGCAATTCAGTAGGGTTTAATTATAGCGACCAGTGGAGTAAAAGAATTAAAGTGTATGGCAGTTATTCATACAGCCATAAGAACACGGCTCAGTTGCAAAGCACTTCATCACAGAATTTTTATGAAACAGGTTCATTCATCAATAACCAGGACCTTGATGGACTCACCATCGGAGATTCGCACCGGGCTACTTTTAATTTCGAGTACCAGATCGATTCTTTCAATTATTTGAAGATAAGTCCTAGCGTGAATTACAGCGGCAACAATGCCAATAACAAGACCCTATTTGTTTACAACCAAACAGGCGGTGTAAAAACCAGCGATGGCAGCAATAGCAATATCACTAGATCTAAAGCACCCAACCTGAGTGCTACTGTTTTGTTCAACCACAAATTCAGAAAGCGCGGACGGAATTTTTCGGCCAGCATTTCACTGGGCAATTCGGAAAGCAATTCCTTACAGGATGTAACCAATTTAAGTTATCAGTATGTTCCTCCGGTAATCGGCGCCAGAAATTTATTCCAATACCTTGACCAGGAGAATCGCAACCACAATTACGGCATCAGGTTCACCTATTCGGAACCGTTATCGAAGACCAGGAGTCTGGATTTCAGCTATTCACATAACCTGAATTATGCCCGCAACAACAAACAAACTTATGATGTGGATTCGCTTACGCAATTGAGAACACTCAATTCATTCTTGAGCAATGATTATGAGAATAATTTTTATAATAACCGGATGGGAGTTTCTTTACGCACTACTAAAAAGAAATACAATTATACCCTGGGTATCAGTGTGCAGCCGGTGAACCTGCAAGGCAATTCCCTCACCAAGGACAGCGCTTACAATACCATCAAACGCGCCAATGTATTTCCTATAGCGCGGTTGGTATATAATTTTAACCGAACCAAATCGCTGAATGCCAATTACAGCGGAAATGCCACCCAGCCTAGTTTTTCTCAGTTACAACCTGTGCTTGACCTGAGCAATCAGCAAAGCATCAGCACGGGAAATCCGAACCTGAAACCTTCCATCAACCACAACTTCAATCTGTCGTACAATAATTTCAATTTTGTGAGCGGCAAAGTATTGTTCACCAATATTACTTTCAGCACCATCCGCAATCAGATCGTAAACAACACCATCAACAAAGGGGCCGGAAAGCAGCTCACCATTCCAGAAAATGTGAACGGCTATTACAATATCCTAAGTTTCTATACTTTTTCCAAGCCTTACAAGAACAGGAAATATGTGCTTACTTTCAATGGCTCGGCAAATTACAATCACAATATCAACCTGATCGACAGCAATCGCAGTATAGGCCGCAACTGGATCCTGAGTCAGGGATTCAATTTCGAATTCAACTATAAAGACTGGCTGGAACTGGGTACCGGAATCAGTTATGCACTCAATGATGTGCATTATAATAATCCAGCAGGAACTACCCTCAGTACCCTTCAAAATTCATCCAGTAATGCCTGGACATTCAGCCATAATATCAATATCGATATCACCAAGACCCTGATCCTGAAATACGATATTGATTATACCATCAATACCGGGCTGGCCAGCAGTGTTACCAAGAACCTGGCGATCATGAATGCCTCATTGGAAAAACAACTGTTCAAAAAGAAGAATGGGGTGATCAAGATCGCCGCCTATGACCTATTCAAACAAAACAGCAATATCAGCAGGAATGTGAGTGCCAATTCGATCATTGACACCCGTACCAACCGGCTAACCCGGTATTTCCTGGCCAGTTTTACCTACCGCCTGCAGAAATTCATGGGCCAGGCCCAATCGGGGCCCGGTATGCGTGGAATGGGCGCTCCGGCCATGAGGTTCTAATTATTGGCGTTTAGCTGTATAAAATTAATTCACAAGGGGGTTTTTAACCCCCTTTTTTATTACCTTTGCCCCCCGAAAACCCCTTGATACGGGCAATTATTAACCAGTATTTTTCAACATATGAGTGGTGCATTAAAAGAGGTACGTAACCGGATTAAAAGTGTGCAAAGCACACAGCAGATTACCAAGGCCATGAAAATGGTGAGTGCGGCTAAATTACGCCGTGCCCAGGATGCTATTACCCAGATGAGGCCCTATGCTAAAAAATTGTCGGAGGTGCTGAGCAATATCGTGAGCAATAGCGAAGGAGATGTGAATATGGCCCTGGCTACAGAAAGACCTATTGAAAAAGTGATGATCATCATCGTTACCAGCGATCGTGGACTTTGTGGTGGTTACAACAGTAACCTGATCAAACTTACCCGCCAGATCATTCGTGAAAAATATGCCAGTCAGCACGCGAAAGGAAATGTTCAAGTGATGCCGATCGGAAAAAAAGGATTTGAATTTTTTACCAAGAATGGATTTAAAGTGGTTGACCAGTATTGGCATATATTCACGGGCTTAAGTTTTGAAAAGGTTCAGGCCGCTGCCCAGCATGCCATGGATGCTTTTGCCAATAAAGAAGTGGATGCCGTAGAACTGGTATTCAGTGAATTCAAAAATGCGGCTACCCAGAGATTTGTAGCCGAGCAATTCCTGCCGGTACAAAAACTAGTAAAGGCAGCAGGACAAAAAAATGCTGATTTCATTTATGAACCAGGCAAAGAAGTATTGATCGCCGAACTGATGCCAAAGATCCTTAACACCCAGTTGTACAAAGCCGCACTGGATGCCAATGCCAGTGAACATGGAGCCCGTATGACGGCCATGGACAAAGCCAGCGACAATGCCAATGAATTATTAAAAACACTCAAGATCACTTATAATCGTGCCCGTCAGGCTGCCATCACTACCGAACTTACGGAGATCGTGAGTGGTGCTGCTGCATTACAGGGATAATCATTTGCAATATTGCAAATTGGATAATTTACAAACTGGCATATTAGCAAATTAAACAGCATGGAACTTTCAGCAATCATACCCCATATTGAGGCCCTCATCTTTGCGAGTGATAAACCTTTATCGAACAATGATGTATTGGAACTCGTGAATGGAGCCCTGGGATTCATTGAAGACCGTTCTACCCCAGAACAGGTGGAAGCGGCCATTGAAGGGATCGCTGAAAAATACAGTTCCGAATTTTATGCTTTCGAACTGAAACAGATTGGTGGCGGATGGCAGTTCCTTACAAAAAAAGAATACCACAAAACCGTGGCCCAATTGAACGGCGATAAATTTTTAAAGCGCCTTTCTACTGCCGCACTGGAAACACTGGCCATCATCGCCTATAAGCAACCCGTTACCAAATCTGAGATGGAAGCGATCAGGGGTGTGAACTGCGATTACGCGGTACAGAAACTATTGGAGAAAGATCTGGTGATCATTGCAGGAAGAAATGAAGACGCGGTTGGTAAACCACTCATCTATGCTACTTCAAAATCCTTTATGGATTATTTCGGCATCAACAGCGCTGAGGACCTTCCCAAAATAAACGAAGTGCTGATGGAAGAATTGATCCAGAGTACACCGGTACAAGAGGCCCTGATGGCTGATGAAAACAGCGAAATTGAAATAGAGGA
>CAIRHQ010000052.1 GCA_903878475.1 uncultured Bacteroidota bacterium
CTGTGGGCTGAAAGGCGAAGGAAGCCCAGGGAGACGGGTTGGTACTTTTATGATGAAGTACATGAAAAAAATTAAAGAGTCTGGGTAGATGCATGAGTCGGTGTGCCCAGTAAAAATATGCATCATGCACGATCAGCATCAGGGGAAATACCAGCCAGAAATAGACCATGCCATGCTGGTGTATATCCTTATAGATCGTGGTATAGGGTTTTACCACCGAATTGTTCAGGATCAGTGGCGTAATAGCAAACATCAGGAACGACATCACAGAATAGATGATCTCGCGCCTGTAATCGGCGTTTGTTGGCCACCGTTGCTGGATCTTGATAAATTTTTTCTGACGGGTAAAGAGGATATAAAAAAACAGAAAAGCAATCCCGGCGATCAGGATATACCGAATCGAAGAAAACACAAAAACGAAAACGGCCTGGGCCCAGGGATCAATTGGTAATCGCATCAATCAAGATTTTCCGGTTAAATAGTTTTTTATAAAAGATCAATATCCGAAATAGATCTCCGTGGCGCCATAGCCATAGAGATGACTGTACTGGTTCACAAATGACTTCACTTCTGGTTTCAATCGCAGTATCTCATGGATCTCATCCCTTAGTTTCCCCACTCCCACTCCATGGATCACCGTAAACACAGGCAGGTGATGCGACACAGCAAGGTCATAATATTTTTCAAAAGCCCTTAGTTGCATGGTCAGTATCTCGAAATTGCTGAGGCCCGTCCATTTGTCGGTGAGTTTTTCAATATGCAGGTCAACCACAGTCCGGGCAGGTTCCAGATGCTGCTTGTAATTTCCTGCCTCATAAATCCGGAACCCTGCATTACCCAATTTTCCCAGATCAATTTTTTCTTCTTCCAACTTATCCGGATAGCGTTCGAACAACGCATATTGAAAGGTAGGTTCATTCTTTACCTGTATCTCTTCTATCTTTTTGAACAACTGCTTCCCTTTTAATTTTAAGGAAGCTTCCACATAATCTGCTTTTTTCTTGTTGGGTTCTTTCAAGGAAAATTCGAAATCGAATCTAGGGCTATCACTCAGGTGCTCAAATGCTACATCATGCAGATAAAAATCGCTCAGGGGCTCTATCGTGTTCTTGAGTTGAAAATCACGCTCTCCGCCGATCATGAGGTTATAGGTGAAGGTATAAGCCAACTCATCCTGGTTGATCAAATAGATTTTGAATTTCTCCACCACATCATCATCAAAAATATCTTTGTCGAATACCGGCAGGAATGATAAGAGCACACCATCGCCGGTTTTTTCTTTACTTGCGGGCTTCTCTTTTCTTACCTGATCGATGAAAACCTTCTTCTTCTCTAGTTTTCGTTTTTCGGTAAACATTTTAAAATAGGGAAAGTCGATCTGGTCCGTATAGGCCGGAAATCGTACACCTTTTACTTCGATCATGACCATTTTCTCATTCATGATCTCCATCACTTTGCCTTCCTCATCGGTAAGCAGAACAATTATCTTATCCCCTACTTCATATTTCATGTACCCGTGCTGATTTTTTTATATAAATACTTGCAATCCCGCAAAGATACAGGGTATAAGTGATGCTTAGATATCAAGTACATTAAGGCTTATGCCGTATTCGCCAGTTTACTTTTTCTATACCCATAGAGGAAATAGACTACGAGCCCGAGCAGCAACCAACTGCCAAACCAAAGCCAGTTACTGAGCGACATTCCCGTAAGCAGGTATAAGCATGTACTTACACCCATTAGTGGAATCAGGGAATAATTCTTTATGATCGTTATGATACCCAAACCGATCATGATCAACCAGAATATGATCAGTGAAATTTTATTAGTTCTGCTTTGTGTAGCATCATGCTTTGCAACAAAATCTTTGGCGACCGATATCTTTGATCCAGCGTCGGGACTTGCCTGTATGGCTGCTGTTAATTTGATAAATGCAGAATCCGTATCATGCTGAGCCACCAGATATTCTTCCAGTTTCGCTGAAACAGTGATTGAATCGGTAGTCTTAGCCGGTATCAAGGCGGTAATGGCATCCACCTTTTTTTCAAAAGAAAAATCTATTTTATCTGAAAAATAATTTTTACTGAGGTACATGGCCATGGCAGCGGCTACTATGATGATCACTGGGAAAATAAATTTTCCATTGATATAGGGCAGGTTGAATTTTCCTTGTACTTTTTCTTTTCTTGGGATCAATAACACACCACCACAAACCAACACAAAGGCAAATAATGTTGCGATGCTGGTAAAATCGAGTACGAAGGTCTTATCCGTAAAAAGAATTGGAATACCCACCACGAGTCCTGTTACGATGGTTGCAAAGGAAGGAGTATTAAATTTGGCATGGATCTTCTGAAAGACAGGTGGTAACAAGCCGTCGCGGCTCATGCTCATCCAAATACGAGGTTGTCCCATTTGAAATACCAGCAAAACGCTGGTCATGGCTACTACAGCGCAGATCGAAACCAGGAACTGCATCCATCCGATATTGAGGTTCTGTTTTTCAAAAATGAAAGAAAGCGGATCTCCAACGCCTTCAAAGTTGCGATAGTTAACAGCGCCGGTCAGCACCAGGGTCAATAAAATATAGATCACTGTACAAATAACGAGTGAAAGGATCATTCCACGAGGCAGGTCACGTTGTGGGTTCTTACTTTCTTCAGCCAGAACACTCACGGCATCGAATCCAATATAAGCAAAGAATACGCTGCTTACGGCCATCATCACTCCACCAAACCCATTCGGCATGAAATTTCTTATACCTGTGTCATCAGGGGGCAACCAATTATGAGTAGCGCCTGTAGAAAAGACCAGATAACCACCAACCAGAATGATGAGACCAACTACTGCCAGTTTCAGCATTACCATGATATTGCTAAAATTCCGGCTTTCCTTAACGCCTCGGTATACGAGGTACGTGATCAGTATATTGATAACAATGGCAGGAATATCCAAGATGATCCTGAGCCCGCCAATCATAGGCGCCTGGTTCCATGCAGAAAGTATTTCAGGATTGGTGGAACCCCCTTTGATGGCATTCTTCACCTCCATATAACTATTGCTGAAATAATCAGGTACGTGCAGGTTAAGGTGCATCAGTTCGCCCAGTTTATCCAAGAAAGAAGTGAAATAGTCGCTCCAGCTGAAGGCTACATAGATATTACCAATAGAATATTCCATGATGAGGGCCCACCCAATAACCCAGGCGAACAATTCGCCGAAACTGGCATAGGCATATGTATAGGCACTACCGGCAACGGGTATGCGACTGGCAAATTCAGAATAGCAAAAAGCTGTAAAAGCACAAGCAATGGCGGTGATCACAAAGAGGATCACTACGCCTGGGCCTCCATTAAATACGGCGCTGCCTAAGCTGCTGAAACTACCGGCTCCCAATATGGCTGCGATACCAAAAAAAGTAAGGTCGCGCATGCTGAGTACGCGTTTCAATCCTCCGCCCCCATGATCAGCGTCGCTGCCTTCAGATAAAATAGTAGATATCTTCTTTGTGCGGAATAAAGAATTTGACATAATGCGGCAAGTTTAAGGGGGTAAAATACTGAAAGTTTTTCTTTGTACAAGCCTATGGCTGGATTATTCAAACCAAAAATCTCCAACTCATTTCCTATTTATCCCGGCTGATCAAATATGCTGCCAACTCCATCAACGGTTTTTTCCTTACAGAAAGCACAGCCGTATCTTCTAAATGTTGCAAGGCCGTTTGAAAATATTTGTCTTTTAGTTGCTTTGCCCATTGATCCACTTTACAATCGCGGAAGATCTGCAATACTTTTTCTACTTTATCGTCGGCTTGCGTTTGCAGCAGGTTCTTTAATTCTTTTAACGCAGCAGGACTTCCAGATTCCATGGCATGGATCATGAGGAATGTTTTCTTATTGGCCAGAATATCGCCACCCACCTGCTTGCCAAATTTTTCGGGATCACCAAATGCATCCAGGTAATCATCCTGTACCTGAAAGGCGATACCCAAATATTTCCCGAATTCATACAAATGATTTTGATTTCCTTCACCTGCTCCGCCTAAAATAGCACCCAGTTTTAAACTGGCGGCCAATAATACCGAGGTCTTCAGGGTGATCATATGTTCATACTCCAACAAACTTACCTGCTCCCGTTTTTCAAAATCCATATCCAGTTGTTGACCTTCGCAAACCGCTTTTGCTGTTTTATTAAAGACCTGCACCATGAACTGAGCCGCAGGTGAGGATATCCGATTCAGGTAATCATAGACAGTCACCAGCATAACATCACCTGCCAGCAGGGCTGTTGACTCACCATAACGGGTATGCACAGTAGCTACTCCCCTGCGCAAGGGCGCTTTATCCATGATGTCATCATGCACCAGGGTAAAATTATGAAACAGTTCAATGGCCGTTGCAACAGGCCAGGCATCTTGACTGATCTCCTCAAATAATTCATTGCCCATCAATACAGATACCGGACGGATCCTTTTACCGCCCAGTTCTAAAATATATTGAGCGGGGTCGTATAATGTTTCGGGTTGAACAGGGAAATGCCTCGTATTGAAATAGGATTCAAACTGGTTCGACAATTCGGAAAATGAATGCATAATAATACAGCTATAGGTAATGAAACTTTGGTAGCGTGTTACCCTTCTACCAATCTTATTTTTTTTTCGCCGTTTTTTTCTTCGGGATTACCGCACTACGGGCTTGCTTTCCAGAAGCCGCTGGCTTCGCCATTTGTTTTGTGGGCACCCAGGCATAATCCAACTGACGCTTGCTTAAATTGGCTGCCACCACCTGAATGGTAACCGCATCACCCATCCTGAATTTTTGTTTGGTGCGCAACCCCACCAAGGCATAATCAGCTTCGTCCAGTCGGAAATCATCATATTCACTCAGATCGCGAACCGTGACCATGCCTTCGCACTTATGCGTAACCGTTTCTACAAAGAAACCAAAAGAGGCTACGCCGCTGATGATGCCTTCAAATGTTTCTCCCAGGTAGTTTTGCATGAATTCCACCTGCTTGTATTTGTTGCCGGCCCTTTCCGCTTCCATGGCCTTGCGTTCGCGGTCGCTGCAATGCTTGCATTTCTCCTCCATCTTCTTATCCATTTTCAGGTGCTTTTCAAGGCATTCCTGTAAAATGCGGTGCACCATCACATCGGGATATCTGCGGATGGGTGAAGTGAAATGACAATAATGTTCAAATCCAAGTCCGTAATGCCCAATATTAGTAGAGGTATAAATAGCCTTCGACATGGTTCTAATGCCCAACTGCTCCAGCACATGCTGTTCGGGTTTGCCCTGAACTTCTTTCAACAATTTATTGAATGAGGCAGCCACTGCAGCTTCATCATGCATATTGAACGTATAACCGAATTTTTTTGCAAAGGCCACAAATGGCTTCAACTTCTCATCATCCGGAGTATCGTGTATCCGGTAGGGAAAGGGTATCGGTTCCTTGTTGATCTTAATTTTGGAAATATAGGTAGCCACTGTTCTGTTGGCCAATAACATGAATTCTTCAATGAGTTTGTGCGCATCTTTACTCTCTTTCACCACAATACCGATCGGCTTGCCTTTCTCATCAAGTTGAAAACGCACTTCCTGTGAAGAAAAATTGATGGCTCCGTTCCGGAATCTTTCCCGGCGAAATTTTTGGGCCAGGTCGTTCAGCAACATCAGGGGTTTATGATGTAATCCGTCGTGCTGATCAATGATATCCTGCACTTCATCATAAGTAAACCGGTGATTGCTATGAATGATGGTTCTTCCGATCCAACTATGTTTTACCTCTGCGCGGTTATTGATCTGGAATACTGCAGAGAAGGTATATTTATCTTCATGAGGCCGGAGTGAACAAAGTTCATTCGAAATTTTTTCGGGCAGCATCGGATTAACCCGATCGGGCAAGTACACACTGGTAGCCCTTTCGTAAGCTGATTTGTCAAGGGCCGTGCCCGGTTTTACAAAATGGCTTACATCTGCGATATGCACGCCGATCTCATAATTGCCATTATCAAGATTGCGAATGGAGATGGCATCATCAAAGTCCTTGGCATCCACCGGATCAATGGTAAAAGTGAGAATATCACGGAAGTCTTTACGCTTTTTCGCTTCTTCCCGACTAATGGAAGTTGAGAGTTGATCTGTTTCAGCCAGTACTTCCTTATCAAATGCCAATGAAAATCCGCTTTCAATGAGGATCTCTTTCATCGCCATATCATTTTCATCTTCCGCCTTCAAAACTGATACTACTTCTCCCTGCGGCTTTTTATCGCCTTTATCCCATCTGATCATTTTCACCAACACCCGGTCCTTATCCTTGGCACCATTCAGTTTATCAGGAGCGATAAAAAAATCGGGTATCGGCTTTTCAGTTGCCGGTTCAAAAAATGCAAAATTCTTATTGACCTGGATATTTCCTACAAATTCGGTTTGTTTCCTTTCGGCCACATCGGTGATGATCCCTTCTACCCTTCTGCCGGCATTTACCCCTTTTGCGACCTGTACCCGAACAATATCGCCATGCAGGGCCCGGTTAAAATCGTTGGGCCGAATGATGATATCTTTTTCCATTCCCTCCACAATAACATAGCCCATTCCGCTTCTGGAAATATCCAGTCTTCCTTTAACGATATTGACCTGGGATGATTTTTTGGGAGATTGCTTTTTATGAGTCATAGAATTTTCTTCGATAATTGGGCCTTTCAGGCAACAAAAATACCCCTGCAATGTACCCAAAAATTGCTACATTCGGCTAAATGATGCCTGGTGCAGCCACCCACAAATTCTCCACAGAAAATCATCACGCGAACCATCCTGATCCTTTCATTGGTGAGTCTAAGCAATGATATAGCCAGTGAAATGCTGATTCCGGTGATGCCCATGTTCCTGAAACATATTGGATTTACTGTGCTGTTGATCGGAATACTGGAAGGATTTGCCGAAGCCATTGCAGGCCTCAGCAAAAGTTATTTTGGCCGACAAAGCGACCTGATGGGGAAACGGCTTCCCTTTGTGCAACTGGGTTATGCACTCAGTGCCATCAGCAAACCCCTGATGGCGGTTTTCGCTTACCCGCTATGGATATTTTTGGTAAGAACCACCGACCGCTTAGGAAAAGGTATCCGTACCGGTGCCAGAGATGCGATGCTGAGCGATGAGTCGACCCCCGCCACCCGGGGCCGGGTGTTTGGCTTTCACCGAAGCATGGATACTTTCGGAGCCGTGCTGGGACCAGCCCTGGCTTTAGCCTACCTCTATTATCATCCGCAAGATTATAAAACACTTTTCCTGGTGACCTTCATTCCAGGCTTAGCCGTGATCATATTAACAAGACTGATCCGCGAAAAACCCAAGCTTCAGGATCCAGGCAACGACAAGGAAACGGTTAAGCATGAACGCAGAAATATTTTTGCCTTTGTAGGATATTGGAAAAAGAGCCCGGTGGCATACAAAAAACTGGTATCCGGATTGTTGCTTTTCGCGCTGTTCAATAGTGCCGATGTATTTTTATTGCTGAAGATGAAAGAGACCGGGATCACCGATACCGCCGTGATCGGTCTATATATTTTTTATAATCTGGTGTTTGCAGTACTGGCCTATCCGATAGGAATACTGGCTGATAAAATGGGATTGAAAAGGATATTCCTGTTCGGACTTGCTTTTTATATTCTGGTGTATGCCGGATTTGCGCTGAACAGCAACCCCATAATTTATCTCTTCCTGTTCATCGGCTATGGCATTTACCAGGCCGCAACCGACGGAGTTTCCAAGGCCTGGATCAGCAATATGGTGGATAAAAAAGATACGGCCACCGCGATCGGCACTTTCACCGGATTTCAAAGTATTGGCATGCTCATTGCCAGCAGCCTTTGCGGTGTATTGTGGATGGTATTTGGATCGATGATTACTTTTCTGATCACCGCAGCCATCGCCCTTATTGTGCTTATTTATTTGGCGGGAATTAAATCATCGGCAACCGATATTCAGTAACTTTATTCCAAAGACTATTCATGCAATCATATGAAACGGTAACAGAGGCGCTGGCCAAATTAAAAGAAATAGGCTACACGCTCGACTTCAACATCCGTTTTGATCAATTGCACTGCGCGGAAAATAATATTTGTTTACATCCCGAAGCATTCGAGATCACAGAAATATTCCGATTTGAAGGAGACACCAATCCAAGCGATGAGGATATTGTGTATGCCATCACTTCAATAGATGGTAAATGGAAGGGCACACTCACCAGCGCCTATGGAATGTATGCCGATAGTGTATCCACAGAAATGATCAGAAAACTTTCCCATCAACCATAATCAATCTTATATTTATCCATCAATTAACGATTACTATGCCAACTTCAATTAACCGACGCAATTTCATCAAGGCCTCTGCATTAACCGGTGCAGCACTTAGTTTACATGACCCCATCAAGGCTTTCGCTTCTCCAAAAAAAGAAAAGATCCGTATTGGAATTATCGGATCTGGTTTCAGAAGCCAGGAGCATATCGGTAATTTTTGCCAGCGACCCGATGTGGAAGTAGTGGCCCTGGCCGATCCTCAACAAAGAAGTATCAATGAAGCCATCGCAGAAATAAAAAAATACAACCGCCCCGAACCAGCCATTTACAAAAATGGAGATTACGATTATAAAAATCTTTTAAAACGCGATGATATTGATGCTGTTGTGATCTGCTCCCCCTGGGAATGGCATAGCATACAAGCCATTGATGCCATGAATGCCGGAAAAGCAGTGGGCGTTGAAGTATGTGGTGCCATCAAATTACAAGAGTGCTGGGATGTGGTGAACACTTCAGAAAAAACAAAGATGCCATTGATGATGATGGAAAATGTTTGTTACCGCCGCGACATCATGTCGGTGATGAATATGGTGCGCAAAGGCATGTTCGGCGAACTGCTGCATGTACAGGGCGGTTATGAGCATGATCTTAGAGGTGTATTGTTCAACGACGGTGTTACGGCTTATGATAGTGGTGTTGAATTTGGAAAGCATGCATACAGTGAGGCCCAGTGGCGTACCAATCATTATGTGAACCGTAACGGTGAACTATACCCGACACATGGCCTGGGCCCTGTAGCGGTAATGCTCGATGTAAATAAAGGCAACCTGCTTACAAGGCTTTCTTCAGTAGCCACAAAATCAAAAGGCCTTCATCGCTATATCGTTAACCATCCCAAAGGAGGTCCCAATCATCCCAATGCCAAAGTGAATTTTAAACAGGGGGATATCGTAACCACCCAACTCCAAACAGCCAACGGTGAAACCATCGTACTTACACACGACACCTCTTCCCCACGGCCATATAATCTGGGATTCAGGGTTCAGGGAACCAACGGAATTTGGATCGATAACCATGCCGGTGAATTGAATGCAGGACTGATCCATTTCGAAGACAAAAGCAAACACCATAGCTGGGAAAATACGGAAGCCTACATGAAAGAACACGACCATCCGCTCTGGAAAAAATATGGTAAGGATGCCGAAGGTGCCGGCCATGGAGGTATGGACTTTTTTGTAGACCATGCCTTTATTGAATGCCTCAAACGCGGTGTGGAATTCCCGATGGATGTATATGATTATGCCACCTGGTACAGCATTACACCACTCAGCGAAAAAAGCATTGCAGAAAGCGGACAGGTTCAGCATATCCCCGACTTCACGCGCGGAAAATGGAAGAACCGCAAACAGAATTTTGCATTGAATGATGATTATTGATAAAGGCTCTGTGAGAGGTGGTAATGAAATCTGTAATAAAGACCACCTTCGACATCCCCATAGCTATCGGGACAGGCTGACAGCGTTATATTATTTTGATATGCCCCTTATATCAGACTGATGTCAGACTGAGCTTGTCGAAGTCTCTCGAAGCCTGTCGAAACATAGATAAATTATGTTACTGATTTAAAAGAAATATTTTTCACTCTTCCTTAGCATAAACTACAAGCATGAACAGAAGAAAATTTTTGCAACTGGGCTCGCTCTCAGCTCCCCTGCTGCTCACCAAAAAAACAATGGCTAACGGTTTCGATGAAACGATAAAACCCATTGTAGTGTCTACCTGGGACAGTGGCATGGCCGTAAATGAAGCTGCCTGGAAGATCTTATCCTTAAATGGCCGTGCACTCGACGCCGTGGAAGCCGGAGCCAGACAAATTGAAGACACCATCAACTGTTGTGTAGGACTTGGTGGATATCCCGACCGGGATGGCATCGTTACGCTCGACAGTTGTATCATGGATGAACAATCAAACTGTGGAGCGGTGGCCGGAATAGAAAGGATCAAACACCCGGTTTCTGTTGCCCGTATGGTGATGGAAAAAACGCCGCATGTGATCTTAGTAGGTGCCGGTGCCCAACAATTTGCATTGGAAAATGGATTTACACTCGAAAGCACTACTTTGTCGGATGATGCCCGAAAAGCTTACGAAGGTTGGCTGAAAAAATCGGAATATAAACCAGTCATCAATATTGAAAACAAAAAACAAAACGGTCCCTTTGCGCCCAATTTTTTTGATGACGGATCGGTGAATCATGATACTATGGGCCTGGTAGCCATGGACAGCAGCAGCAATCTTTCAGGCGCGGTAACCACCAGTGGTATGGCCTTTAAAGTGCATGGCCGGGTGGGCGATTCGCCCATTATTGGGGCCGGACTTTTCGTCGACAATGAAATAGGTGCAGCTACATCCAGTGGTCTGGGAGAAGAAGTGATCAGGATCTGCGGCACACACCTGGTGGTGGAATTCATGCGACAGGGATATGACCCGGAAACAGCTTGCAAAAAAGCGGTGGAAAGAATTGTGAAAAGAAATCCGGAGAAAGCAAAGACCCTGCAGGTTGGATTTTTAGCACTGAATAAAAAAGGACAATACGGCGCATATGCGATACAGAAAGGTTTTGTATTCTCTGTAAAAACTGATAAAGAAAATAGGATCTACCCATCAAAATACATGCTCTAATGAACTTCATCCTGGAAGTAATAGGATTCAATATCGACAGTTGTCTGAAAGCCCAGGAAGCGGGGGCAAACCGCATTGAATTATGCGCCAGTCCTGCCGAAGGCGGCACTACCCCCTCCTATGGATTCATCAGGGCCGCCTGTGAAAAATTACAGATCCCAGTGTATCCCATCATTCGGCCACGGGGAGGTGATTTTATTGTTACGGAGGAAGAATTCAACATCATGCTTTCGGATATCCGTATCAGTAAGGAACTGGGTAGTCGTGGCGTGGTGATCGGTATGTTACAGACTAATGGCAGCATCGACAAACAGCGATGCCAAATATTGGTAGAGGCCGCCTACCCCATGGGCGTTACGTTTCATCGTGCATTCGATCGTGTGAAGGACCCGGTGCAGGCGCTTGAAGACATCATTGAAATCGGTTGTGTAAGGATCCTCAGTTCAGGACTACAACCTACTGCCATGGAAGGTGCTGAAACACTTTATCAATTGAACCAACAATCGAATGGCCGAATCATCATCATGCCCGGCAGTGGAGTAAGATCAAACAATATTGTGGAACTGGCCCAAAAAACTGGGGCTACTGAATTTCATAGTTCTGCCAGGATCAATATCGCCAGTCACATGAATTATACCAATATGAATATGCAGGAAAACCTTACTGCTTTAAATGTTGATCAGGAAGAAATTAAAAATATCATCGGCCACCTTAAGCAATTATAAGATGAAGCCACTTGGGATCGGTTTAGTTTTTTTGTTGCTGGCCCAATTTCTTTTCGCCCAGCCCCTCATCACTCCGCTGAATCAACAATGGAAGTTCTGCCGTGAAGCCAACAATCAATGGTACCCGGCTTCGGTTCCAGGCACCATTCATACCGATCTACTTTATAATCATCTGATACCCGATCCATTTTACCGCGATAATGAAACCCGCTTGCATTGGATCGATTCGGTGAATTGGGATTATCGACTGGAATTTAATGTAGCCCAAAATAGTTTTTCAAAAAACAACATCGAATTACAGTTGGATGGCCTAGATACCTATGCAGATCTATACCTCAATGGCAAACTGATCCTGCAAGCCAATAATATGTTCAGGGGATGGACCATACCCGTAAAGCAATTCCTGAAGCGGAAAAATAATGTATTGCAGATCCATTTTCATTCCGCTCTTCATACCGTTGATAGCATTGCGCATTCAAAACTGCCAATGGTATTACCCGACAATAACCGGGTGTATGCCCGTAAGGCACAGTTTCAATTTGGCTGGGACTGGGGCCCAATCTTGATCGGATGTGGAATTTGGAAACCCGTTTACTTGATTGCCCGAGATGATTTCAGTACAACACCCAAAGCCCCTTCAGCTGATAACCATATAACGCTTATCCGTAAACGCGACTCAACCGGAACAAGTTTTTATTTTCAGAAAGACGGGAAACCCATTTATGCCAAGGGAGCCAACTGGATACCCGGCGATGTATTCTTACCCAGATTAAAAAAAGCAGATTACCGTCGTATGCTCTTAAGTGCCAAAAACGCAAACATGAATATGCTGCGCGTATGGGGCGGTGGGATCTATGAGGATGATGCATTTTATGATCTCTGTGATTCACTGGGCATCATGGTTTGGCAGGATCTTATGTTTGCCGGTGGCATGTATCCAGGCGATGAAGTGTTCATGAATAATGTACGGGAAGAAGTGATCTACCAGGTTACCCGACTCCGAAAACATCCCTGCATTGTACTCTGGTGTGGCAATAATGAAATAGATGAAGCCTGGCACAACTGGGGCTGGCAGGATCAATTCAATATTCATGGAAATGATTCCGTGCAGCGTTGGAACGACTATACCCGCCTGTTCCGCGATAGCCTTGCCAACTGGGTTCATCAACTCGATCCTTTGCGACCATATATATCCACTTCACCGCAAATTGGTTGGGGACATGAAGAAAGTTTTACCTCAGGTGATAGCCATTACTGGGGATTGTGGTGGGGACTTGAAGACTGGGAAACCTTTAAAACCCATACAGGAAGATTTGTAAGTGAATACGGAATGCAATCGATGCCCAATTGGAATACCCTCAAAGGTTTTTCCCTCCCGTCCGACCGGCAACTATTCGCTCCCGTTATACAGGCACATCAAAAAGCCAATCAGGGTTTCAACAAGTTGGATCATTATCTGTTGCGATATTTTATTGATTCTACGCGCTTATCCGCATTGAACCTAGAAGATTATACCTATCTCACACAATGCATGCAGTATTATGTATTGAAGAACAGCATTGCCATTCACCGAAGCAAGCAACCGAATAATATGGGTACACTATTATGGCAATTAAATGATTGCTGGCCCGTAGTTAGCTGGAGCATCACCGACTACAGCCGGCAACCAAAAGCAGCCTGGTACGCCGTTCGGGAAGCCTACCGCGATGATCAATTACCGGTGAACGATAGCCTTACCCCAAAAGACTTACACTTGGAAAAACCTATTTTCTCCATTAAGCTTACCGACAATACGATCGCCATCAGTGCACAAACTCTGGCAAAATATGTTACACTAACGGTACCGGATAACGAAACTGTTTTCTCCGACAATTATTTTGACCTCCTACCCGGAGTTACCCGGTACATTACCCTTAATGCTGCTAAAAAAACAACGATTACCAATGCTCATATCACAATAAAATCATTGTATGATGTACTCCATTAAGCTAAATATTAAGTTGAATAAATTTCGTTTCCCCTCATCAGCATACCGAATCATGATCATGATGGGGATATGTTTTTTATCCATTACCAGCCTGCAAGCACAGAAAATTCATCAGTTTAGTCTTACCCCCAACGACTTCCTCCTCGACGGCAAGCCCCTGCAGATCATCAGCGGTGAAATGCACCCGGTCAGGATCCCGCGGGAATATTGGCGTCATCGTATCCAGATGGCCAAGGCCATGGGATGCAATACCATTGCCGCTTATATTTTTTGGAATTACCATGAACAACGGGAAGGCGTATACGATTTTAAAACCGGCAACCACGATATCGCAGGATTCGTTAAGATCTGCCAGGAAGAAGGCATGTGGGTGTTGCTGCGGCCCGGTCCCTATGTATGTGCCGAATGGGATTTTGGCGGCATCCCCTCCTACTTATTGAAATATGCCGACATCAAATTACGATGCATGGACCCAAGGTATATGGCAGCCGCAACAAAGTACATAACTCGTTTGGCGAAGGAAATGGCTCCCTTACAATGCACACAGGGTGGCCCTATCCTGATGGTGCAGATCGAGAATGAATATGGCAGCTATGGCAATGATAAAAATTATCTGGAAGCCTTGCGAACTTGTTGGATACGCAACGGAATAAAAGTTCCATTTTATACGGCCGATGGAGCCACGGCCTATATGCTGGAAGCAGGTCACTTAACCGGAACAGCCATCGGGCTAGATAGCGGCAGTGGAGATGACGATTTTAATGCAGCCAAAAAAGCCGACCCCCTTGCTCCATCATTCAGCAGTGAAACCTACCCCGGATGGCTTACGCATTGGGGCGAAAAATGGCAGCGACCCGATACAAATGACTTAAAAAAAGAGGTTAGCTGGCTGTTGAAAAATAAAAAATCTTTCAACTTATATGTGGTACATGGCGGAACGAATTTTGGATTTACCGCCGGTGCCAATGCATTCTCTAATACCCAATACCAGCCTGCGGTAACGAGCTACGACTATGACGCTCCCATCAACGAACAAGGAGCGGCCACGCCAAAATATTATATGCTGCGCAACCTGATTGCTGCCAATGTGAGCTATCCGATACCGGCGATTCCGGCGGCCATTCCCGCCATTTCCATTCCAGCGATTGACATGAAATATGCAACAGATCTTTGGCATCATTTACCCGTTTCCGTTAGTTCGGTACAGCCTAAACCCATGGAGGCGTTCGGTCAAAACCAGGGACTGATCCTCTACCGCACCAAACTGATCGGACATAAGAATGGAAAACTCACCATTACCGAGCCACACGATTTTGCATTGGTGTTGCTGGATGGAAAACTGATTGATACGATAAAGCGGGATGGCGGAAAATGGACCGTAACCCTGCCTAAGACCGACAACCCTTATCCAGTATTGGATATTTTAGTGGAAGGCATGGGCCATATCAACTTTGCCCAGTATATCGTAGACAGAAAAGGTATCACTGACCGCGTTACCCTAAATGGCATGACCCTGATGAACTGGGATGTTTATTTAATGCCCATGGATGAGCCCTATGTTCAAGCGGTTACACGCACGACTAGTCTTCCCGAAAATATGCCCGGAACCTATTTTTCAGGAAATTTCAACATCAACACACCGGGAGATACTTATTTCGACCTGTCGGGGTACAGCAAGGGCATGGTCTATGTAAACGGCCATAACCTAGGTCGGTATTGGAATATAGGCCCACAACAAAAATTGTATTGTCCGGCCCCTTGGCTTAAAAAAGGGAATAACGAGATCATTGTATTTGACCTCCTGCAATCATCTACAGCACCCATAAAAGGGGCTGTTAGTTTGGAGTAGTTGTCAGGCCACTTAAGTGGCCTGACCAATCAATTAACTTTTCCAACAAAACCGCCTGATTACCAGCCCTTACCAAGTTATGCCCCTCATAGCGGGCACCGTAATACACATCGCGGTTGAGGTGGTCGGTAAGGAAGCGGAGCGCTTGCATATAGATCATGAATTTACCCGAATAGGATAGATATTCTTTTTCTGTGCTGGTTAACTCATCCCCCATTTCTGCCAGATAGCCACGTAGAATGGCATCATAAAATTCACCGCGGATCATAATTTTAGAATAATCAGCTTCTTCTTCGCTTACGGGACAGAGATAGGTCCGCATCATATCACCCAGGTCGCTGATGAAATAGCCGGGCATCAAGGTATCCAGATCGATCACACAAACTCCATGGTCCTGCTCATCAAAAAGCACATTGCTGATCTTGGTATCATGGTGTGTGCAGCGGAGGGTAAAATTTTGCTGAGCAAATTCAAAACTGCTTACTATTTGTTTCTGTGATTGCAGGTAGCCGATCAAGTCTTTTGCAGATAGGATTCGGTCGGAGTCGCCCGTTAATAAGGCTTGTTCAAATTGCTGGTACCGCAAACTAAGATTATGAAAATCGGGTAACGTGATCTTTAATTGCTGAGCATCCAGTTTCGACAAGCGTTTTGTGAACCGTGCAAATTGCTTCGCTGCCTCATATGCCTGTGCCGGCTTTTCCACTACATCAATGCTATGCGTTCCGGGCACGAAAGGAAATAAACGGTAATACCCATCATCCGTATGCAACATATCTTGTCTGGCAAGAGTTGGCAAGGGAGCGGCAAATAAATATTCGGGATACTGTGTTTTTAAATAATCGGCCACCAAGCGAATATTCGCCGCAATCAATTCCGGTGATTTGAAAATAGCAACATTGATCTTTTGCAGAATAAATTGATCTTCTCCATGCTGTAATTTCCAGGTATGATTGATCAGCCCATTGCCAAAAGATTGTAACACCGTTTGTGTTTCATCAAACCCATATGCAGCAAGAATTTCTTTCACTATTGAATCATTTATGTCAATACAATACCCGTAACCGTATAGTGGCTTTAACCTTACGCAACAATTCGAGTGCATTTTTACTCAGGTGCTTGTTCACATCCAGCACTACATATCCAATAGCATCATTGGTTTTCAGGTACTGGCCTAAAATATTGATACCATTCTTACTGAGTTGAGTATTGATCTCAGATAGTACACCAGGTACATTATGGTGAATATGCAAGATGCGATGTGTGCCTTCCTGCGGCGGCAAGGCAAGCGCAGGAATACTATGCGAGCCAGTGCTGATGCCCTTTTCAAGATAACTGAATAGTTTAGCGCTCACATCATCTCCGATATGCATTTGTGCTTCCTGTGTGCTGCCCCCAATATGCGGAGTAAGCAACACATTGCTTAAACCCTGCAATGGAGAATGGAACGGATCTCCGTTCTTTTCCGGCTCATTGGGAAATACATCTACCGCTGCACCACTTAATAAACCTTCCTTCAAAGCTTTGCTCAGGGCTTCCAGATCAACTACCTCACCCCGGGCATAATTGATGAGAATGCTACCAGGCTTAAATGATTTCAGTACCGACTTGCTGATTAAATTTCGTGTACTATCCTGTTCCGGTACATGCAGGGTAACGATATCCGACTTACTAACGACATCGCGTAAACTCTTTTTATCTTCGGCATTGCCCAGGGGCAGTTTGGTTTCGGTATCATAAAAGATCACCTTCATTCCAAGCCCTTCGGCCAGGATGCTTACCTGCTTACCAATATTGCCATATCCTATGATACCAAGGGTTTTACCGCGCAGTTCATAAGCACCGCTAGCTTCTTTTTGCCAGATACCGGCATGCGCTGCCGCATTTTTATCAAGTACTTTACGGATAAGCATGATGGATGCTCCGATCACCAGTTCCGCCACACTGCGGGTATTACTATAGGGTGCATTGAAAACAGCTACTCCATTTTTAGTAGCTGCATGCAGATCAACTTGATTAACTCCGATACAAAAACAACCAATGGCCTGCAATTTGGTTGCTGCATTCAACACTTTCTTTGTCACTAGGGTCTTACTGCGTATCCCCAAAATATGTACATCCCGGATAGCAAGCATCAATTCTTCTTCACTCAATGCTTTGTTCATTTTTTTTACATTGGCATACCCACCAACTGTAAACTGCTTTACGGCCACATCGCTTATATTCTCTAAAAAAAGTATATTTATTTTTTCTTTAGGATAGCTTGTTATTTTTTTTTCTGGCATAATGATATCTGCGTATTTTGCACAAATATATTTGATATAAGTTATAGTATTTTATATGGCTTTTGATGGCCACGATCAGACAAACTATTTTTATCATGATGAATCCTTTATTTCCATATTTAAAAAATGTTTGTCTAACCACTGCTGTACTTCTTTTTACGGCCTGCCATTCATCAGGCAACCAACCGGGTACATCCAATACCGACAGCATCCCCCCCTATGCCCTCCCTGCACCACAACCAGTTACAACTGCTGATCAAACCCGTATCAAGCAGGCTTGTGAAGCCTGGTATGATTCTGCTTTGCTGAGAAGCGGGTTCAATGGTGGTATGCTGGTTGCCAAAAACGGTAATATCATCTTTGAAAAATACCGTGGAACTATACACCTGCCTGGGAATGACATCATCAATGAAAACACGTCCATGCAGATAGCTTCCACCTCCAAAACTTTTACTGCCATGGCAGTACTAAAGCTTTGGCAGGATGGAAAACTTGATATTGATGATGATTTTAAAAAATACTTTCCGGCATTCAATTACCCCGGCGTCACTATCCGATCCCTACTGAACCACCGAAGCGGACTGCCCAACTATTTATATTTCATGGAATACCTGGGATGGGATAAAACTAAAATGCTGACCAATGAAGACGTATTGCAAAGTCTCATCACCCGTAAATCAGAATTAAAAAATATTGCTCCGCCCAATAAACATTTTTCGTATTGCAATACCAATTATGCCTTATTGGCCCTGCTTATTGAAAAAGTATCCGGGAAAAAATATCCTCGTTTTCTGAAAGAGAATTTCTTCAACCCGCTACGGATGAAGAACAGCATGGTGTATGGGGCTGCTGATATCAATCAGTTAAAACCGAGCTACGACGGGCGTGGCAGGATCATGCCGGTAAATTTTCTGGATGCTGTGTACGGAGATAAGAATGTGTATACCACACCACGCGACCTGCTTTTATGGGATCGGGCACTTCGGAGCGGACTGATCTTTTCGGCAAAGACCCTAGAACAAGCTTATACCCCCTACAGCAACGAAAGAGCCGGAGTTAAAAATTATGGACTGGGTTGGAGGATGAATGTACTGCCCGGGGGTAAAAAAATGATCTACCACAATGGTTGGTGGCATGGCAGCAATTCAACTTTTATCAGGCTGCTCGATGAAAATGCCTGTATCATTATCATCGGTAATAAATTCAACCGCAATATCTACCATGCAAAAGTGCTCGCCGATATTTTCGGAAATTATTTCGGAGAAGAAATGGAAGACGAAACCGACAATCTGCGCCCCCAAGAGAATGACAGTTTAGTAAAATAATTCACATCACATCAACTCCGCGTTTTCATTCAACATGAAAAATATGCCTGATCTCAACAGAATTTAGCCTTCATTAAATACGTTCAATCCAGCTGTAAGTTTTAAGTTTTATTTTTATTACCCATATTGAATTATTTGTATATGCGAGTTGTTCACATACAAGTGGATAAAAATTACTCTTTAGTAGACTTTCATAGTCGTTTTTTGGTCAAAAAAACATAAATTACAGCTACCAAAACTTGACAATATGAGAAAATTAGCTATTTACATGGCAGCGTTGCTGTTTATGTTATCCCCCCTACTTGGGCTTGCCCAGGCACCCATTTCGGGAAAAGTCACTAATCAAAAGGACGGATCCCCAATTATCGCAGCTTCAGTTGTAGTAAAAGGCAAAGGCGGAGGTACAAAAACCGACGCAAACGGAAACTTTACTATCACGGCAAGTAAAGGAGATGTACTCGTGATCACTTCGATCAATTTCACTCCGGTGCAGTTAAAAATTAAGGATGAGGCGAATGTAAATATTCGCTTAGCTGCTTCCGATATAATGATGGGAGAAGTAGTAGTTACTGCTATGGACATTAAAAGAAACCCCAGAGAACTTGGTTACTCGGTTCAAACGGTAAAAGGATCCGATATCCAGCAAACACAGCGTGAAAATTTTGTGAACAGCTTGCAGGGAAGGGTTGCCGGTATCACCGTAACCCCAACCAGTGGAGTAGCTGGAGCTTCCTCCGGTATCATCTTAAGAGGATTCAATACATTATCAGGTAATAACCAACCCCTGTTTATTGTAGATGGTATTATATTAGATAACCAAACCCTTAACTCCAACTCTCAGGGTGGAAGTGGTATCGGTCTGGCATCTGATCTACCAAACAGAAATAATGATTACACCAATCGTATTGCTGATCTGAATCCAAATGATATTGAAAATGTTACTGTGCTGAAAGGACCTGAAGCCACGGCATTATATGGTAGTCAGGCCAGTTCAGGTGCCATTGTAATCACTACTAAAAAAGGAAAAAGTACCAATGGTAAAATCCTGGTGACCTATGATAATAATTTCAGGTTACAGAAACTCACCCGCTTTGCAGCTGTTAATAATGAATATGGTCCCGGCACAAGCAATGGTGTTCCTACAGCACTACCGCTTACCGGACAGTTTACTTCATTCGGACCAGCATGGGCTACAGGCACAACGTTGTTTGATAACCTGCACCATTTTTTCAATACCGGATTTGCTCAAACTCATAATTTGGGCTTAGAATTTGGTACCAAGAATATGGCATTCAGGGTTTCGGGACAATATTTCAACAGCAAAGGTGTAGTTCCCCATAATACCTATACCAAATACAATTTTAAAGTTTCCAATACCACAAAAATTGGAAAATACATCACCCTCACTCCTTCACTTGCTTACACCAGTTCTGATAACGTGAAGCCCATCAAAGGCAACAACTCATATCTCTTGAGTTTATATGAATGGCCGGCAAATAATGATATTCGTAATTATCAGGATGACAATGGTGATAAACTGCAATTATTCAATGCCAACTACAATACAGATTTTGACAATCCAATATGGAGCGCAAAGAATAATATTTCGGGCGACAAAAATCAAAGGATCGTATCCACGCTGGGTATTGACATCACGCCCTTCTCCTGGCTGTCATTGGCTGGCAGGTTTGGTTATGATACCTACAAACAAGACGGATACCTGTTCACCCACCCCGAATCATTTTTACTGACTGCCTCTACTTGCGGCACTTTGGATAATTATTATAGAAAGTATACAGGGTACAACCATACTATAACTGCTACCGCTAAACGAAATTTTGGCGCTTTCTCCACCCGCCTGCTGGTAGGTACCATGTGGCAGGATAATGAAACTCAACAATACGGAGTGTTAGGAAACCATGTAGTGGATTCAATCAGCTTGATCAACCACAACATGTATAAGAATGGGAATGTTGTTACAGATTTCAATTCAAAAGACAGCAGCATAACTGCAGTGGGTTCAAGAACCAGATTATTAAGAAATTATTTCGGTCTTCCCAA
>CAIRHQ010000053.1 GCA_903878475.1 uncultured Bacteroidota bacterium
GGGTTATAATACCACCGCATCGGGTGATTACTCCACCGCACTGGGTTGGAAAACAACCGCCAAAGCAGATGGCGCTGTAGTAATTGGCACACTTAATGATCAGAATGAAGTTGTAACACCTGGAACTTGGCTACCCTCAGATCGTATGTTCCAGATTGGAAATGGATCGGGCTTTACCGGAAGCAATATCATGACGGTATTGAGAAGTGGTAATGTTGGCATTGGTACCCTTAATCCAACTGAGAAACTGCATGTGGTAGGAAATATTCTGGCTTCTGCATTTAATACGATCTCTGATAAACGCTACAAGAAAAACATAAAACCAGTCCACTCCGCCTTGCAAAAAATCAAAGACCTCAATGGGGTAAGCTATCAATACAATGCACAATCATACCCCAATATGGGATTTAATGAAACCACCCAACTCGGTTTCATTGCCCAGGATGTTGAGAAAGTGTTGCCCGAAATTGTGCAAACAGACGACAGGGGTTATAAGTCGATCGATTATTCAAAAGTTACTCCTGTATTGGTTGAGGCCATGAAAGCACAGCAGATACAGATGGAAGAACAACAGAAAAAAATAACTGAATTGGAATCTGCATTGAAAGAAATGAAGGAGCTGATAAAGAAAAAATGACGGCATCAATCATTTAATCAATAGTTATACTAATTCCCATTCCCTGTTTAAAGGCAAGCTCTTTAAACAGGGAACTATTAATTATAGGATTTAAAAGGGTTAAATTCCGAGCAGCTTAAGAACCGATATTGATAGTTAGAGGACGATTCGCTAAAACTAAATGTATCCTCATTGCTTTATGTACTTCATCCCAGTCTATAAATGGCATAGTAGCCTCCGTAGTCAATGCTATTTTTTTTCCATTAACGCTTACATTTGTTGGCATTTTCAATAACCCGGGAATACAAAGAATAAGATTACGCTCATTGGGCTTGCCATTAAAACTTCCTGTATTAGCATCAATACTAATTACTGTTTGGCCATTCCATCCGGTTGAATTGAAATTGATCAGTTGGTATTTATTTTTTTTAACGGCATTGTTTGTTTCGCCGTCATCATCATACAAAGTATATGAGGAGGCTTTGGAGGAAGGGAAATATGTAATGGTCAAATCCTTTGTACTATAGGTATTCATATTTTGCACAAGAGCAGTATTGGTAACAATAAAGCTTCCTTCTTTTACATACACCGGTATAGCATCTAATGTAACAGCATTATTTATCCAGCTGCCTCCTTCTTTAACCGAAAAGGTTTTGTAATCGTACCATTTCCCCTTGGGTAAATACAGGCTGCGTGTTGTTGCTCCTTTTTGCAAAACTGGAGCGATCAATAAATTTTTGCCCCACATAAATTCATCCGCAGCTGCATAGCAATTGTTATCGGTTGAAAAATAATAATACAAGGGACTAATAAGCGGTTCTCCATGAATAGATTGATTATACGCCAGCGTATAATTATAGGGCATAAGCCTATACCTGTTTTCGATCAGCTTTTTAGCAAGCCCTTTATAAGGTTCATCAAACAATGCCGCTTCGGTAGGCAGTATTCCGGTTACTTTATCAAAGCTGCCATGCGGACGGAATATAGGTGTATAGGCTGCAAATTGCAACCAGCGAATATATAATTCACCATCTTTTTCTCCTCCGGCAAATCCGCCTGCATCACTATGCACATAAGGAATTCCGCTCATGCTCATTCCTAACATCACCGGTAATTGAGCCTGAAATCCGCTCCAGCTCCTACTCACATCACCCGTCCATGGAAAGATACCATATCGCTGAGTGCCGGCAAATCCGCTTCTGTTCAAACTAAACAATCTTTTATTCGGATAATCCTGGGCATATTTTTCAAAAAGCATTTTTGTCCAGTAATGCCCATAAATATTATGCACTTCATTGGCGCTGAATAATCGTTTAAAGCCCAGGTCTCTTAAGTTATGATAAAGTGCTGCTGGATGCATTTCCGGTTCTCCCAGATCGCCCCACCAGGCTTCCACCCCGATCTTCATCTGGGTATTATACTTACTCCAAAACCAGTCTCTGCTGTCTTTTCTGAAAATATCAATCAAGCCTCCTGGTCCAAAATAAAACTCTTTACATACAAACGGATTACCGGCACTATCCGTTGCGTGATATTTTATTGAAGAGGTATAGTTGGATGAAGTATTTACCACAAATGGCTCTGTAATGAGGATTGTTTTTGTTCCGGCATTTTTAAAATCAGCGATCATCTTTTGTGGGTTGGGCCAGGCTTTTTTATTCACCCATTCAAGATTTCCCACGGTTCCCTTGATACTATCACCAAACCAATACAGGTCGAAGATCACTGCACTATAGGGAATTTGAGCAGCATCCATTTTTTCCATGATAGATCTTATTTGAGCTTCATCTGTATAACCAAAGCGGCTCAGAAAATTCCCGAAGGCCCAGCGCGGCGGTATGGGCTGTGTACCGGTTAAGGCATGATAGGATGAAAGAATATCTGCATAATCATTCCCCTGTATCAGGTAAAAATTAAGCTGACCACTGTAGGCCCCATATTCCAGCATATTACTGTTGGCCTTACCGATATCAAGATACCCTTTAGAAGGATTATCAAAAAACAGGGCGTATTTATTAGAGGAAGTGATGAAAGGAACAGAATAATTTAAATTTTCGGCACCCACACCATAACCAAATGAGGGTTGATTATACAAATTGAATTTGTATCCTCTGCGGTTCAAAGGCAATGCCCTTTCTCCGCCACCGAATATCTTTTCACTATCGGAAAGCAGGAAATTGAACACTGAATATTCATCATGCTGAGAAATAGTGCTGATCAATGCATCTCCCTTATCACCAAAATAAATGGTATCCTGTTTTACCATTAAATGCACATTTCCAAGGATAAGCTCTGGGTTGCTATTAACTTGTTTTATTGATTCGCTAAATTTTTGAGGACTGCCAATCACCGCATCGCTGACCAATTCGTTTTTAGTATATCCAGCCGGTTGCAAAATGAATTTTACCACATTCTTTGCATAGGGCACGATGGTGATGGTGCAATTCTTCCCGGTTATTGAAACGCTGCCGTCGGCTTTAATGATCGGCTGCTGAGCAATTACTGCAGGACTGCCCAAAGCAAGCAATAAGCAGGTAAAAGCAACGGTCAGGATGGTTTTATGAACAGAACGCATAGACACAATGAATTAATTGATATAAAAAAGAAAATCCGAAATAAAGTTAATCAACCTTTCGACGCTATTTTCAAAAGGAGAAATAATTTATAATAAAACCATTTTTAGCCAACAGGGAGATTGTGTTGATGCAAGCGCGTAATGCCGTACCCAGGTAAATTGGGGCGCCATCGTTTTGTTCAAGAAAAAACAAATACTATACCAGCACGTATAATCTAGTATTACACGGAGATCTCTTTTGCCATTCGCTCTATTGATACTTTAAAAATCAATGCGAAGGTTGGATCTTTCATAAATTCAGCCAGGGTTGGCTGAAATGCTTCTGCCTTTGTAGACAACAGCATCATTTGCTTATGATGCTCAAGATTATCAAGATCGGTCTTTTGAACACGAATCACTTTTATGTATTCAGTCATCCATTGTTCATATTGCAACATGAATTCCTGCTGAGGGGCAGTTAATTTTTTTATTTCTTCTTTATCAAATCCGGCAGCCATTACATTACCGCTGATAATGGTTGCTCCTGCTGATAAACCCAGTAATTGTAAAAATTTTCTTCTTGATGATTGTTGATCCGACATGATAGTTTCTTTTTTTAAAATATATAGTAATAATAAACTTTTTATCTTAAAAAATCGCAACAATGGCTCAGTCTGAGGTGACAAGAACCAAGCTATAGGCAAGATGTTCAGCAAAAAAAATGAAAAA
>CAIRHQ010000054.1 GCA_903878475.1 uncultured Bacteroidota bacterium
AATGCCACACCTGCAGGCGTATGGAGTGGAAGGGGCGTGATAGCGGGAACGAATAAGTTCGATCCTGTACTGGCCGGATTGGGAGTATCTACACTGACCTATACGGTTGGAACAGGATGTGGTGCAGTTGCTAATGTAAACATCACTGTAAAGGATTGCCAGGAACGTCATAATGTATTGGCAGGAGCAATCCGTATCTGGCCTAATCCGAGTACGGGTCAGTTCAATATCAAGTTCCTGACCGATAAGTACAAGGAATTTAGTTTGAAAGTAGTAGATGCCGGTGGTAAAACATTGCGTGATTTACAATTTACAAACCTGGTGTACGGAAGCATCATCCCGATGGACCTGCGTGCTTTGCCTAGTGGTATGTATGTACTGCTGGCGTATAACAGTCAGGAACATGCCAGTTTCCAGATCATCATCGCTCACTAACAGTTAAGAATACATGAAAATTAACTAAGGTTTATATCAAGGCCTCCCAAACGGGAGGCCTTTTTTGCGGGCATAAAATTATAAGGCAGCTTATCATTCGTCTAAAAAAAATAAAGCAAGGGAATTTTTGAGTAGGTTGTACCAACAGCACTATGAGGCTGCCACCGAACTGATCTGTGATTGGATATCATCCATCTGAATGCCGGAATGGCTTTCATCATAAACACAGGCTCCTTGTATGATCAGCAGTACTTGAGGTGATTCATGGTACACCGAATAATGCTCAGCGATCTGATTTGACAGTGATCTATAAGTGATCAGGTCGAGATAATAAAAATCTGTATTTTCTGGGGGCATGGCTTTTTCAAGCCGGTGCTTAGCAACAGCACTTACTGAACAACGCGTACTATGTTTAAAGATTACTTGCGGTCGCGATTTGGATAATGCTTCAATTTCGCTTAGCTGTTTAGGGTCGGTTAAAGGGATCCAGTTCATGGGTACTGCGCCTAGTGAATGATTTTTTCTGTCATGGGGCAACCTGATTTACGGCTAGGACTGCAACTGCTAAAAAATGCTGCTACACTGCCTAAGATTACCAATACAAAAAATAATTTTTTCATTATTTTACATTTGAGTTTTAAAACCTATTATTGCAAAAAATATGTGCAAAGATAATTTATTTATGTATAAACGCCCAAATGCACTTTAAAGTATAATTTTACTGAATGGCCTGCAAATCAGGTATCTTCCAGTTAGAAGAATCCATTGTTCATAAAAAACTTTCTGTTATGTTGAAACTTTCTCGTCCCATTGCTTTTATTGACCTGGAAACCACCGGTGTAAGCCTGTCGACCGACCGCATCGTTGAAATTGCCATCATTAAAGTTATGCCCGACGGGTCGCGCATCGTAAAGCGTAAACTGATCAATCCTCAGGTTCCCATTCCCCAGCAGTCGAGCGATATTCATGGCATAACCGATGATATGGTGAAAGATGCCCCCACATTTAAACAATCGGCCAATGAAATTAAGATGTTCATCGACAATTGCGATCTGGGTGGATACAACAGCAATCGGTTTGATATTCCCATTCTTATGGAAGAATTTTTAAGGTCGGGAATGGATGTTGACCTGAGCACCCGCAGGATGATCGATGTTCAACATATATTTTATACCATGGAGCCCCGTACATTGACTGCGGCCTACAAATTCTTTTGTGAAAAAGAACTGGTGGGTGCGCATGGAGCAGAAACCGATGTTACTGCCACCATTGATGTATTTATGGCTCAATTAGATCGCTACAAGAATCTTGGCGATTCAATTGATTCTATCCTGGGTGTGATCGGAGAAGAGAAGATTGTTGACTATGCCCGCCGTTTTGGATTTGATGATAAAGGCAACGAGATCTTTAATTTTGGGAAACATAAAGGCCGATTGGTAACAGATGTATTAAGGGCAGAACCTCAGTATTACGATTGGATGATGAGGGGCGATTTCCCCTTGCATACCAAGCAAAAACTCACTGAAATTCTCAACAGGACCCTGTTAAAGAACACTTAAATCGTTTATTATCTAATATGTTGGAATCCCATTCGGCAAATAATTGTAAATTTACCCGTATTAAATTGTAACAGGGATTTGGAGAAACTGGTCATCATACCTACCTATAATGAAAAGGAAAATATTGAAGCCATCATCGCTGCGGTGATCGGTTTGCAACAAAATTATCATGTACTCATCATTGATGATAACTCTCCGGATGATACCGCACAAATTGTAAGATCACTTTTTTCAAAATATCCGGGCCAGTTGTTTTTGGAACAGCGAATGGGAAAATTAGGACTGGGCACCGCCTATATCCATGGATTTAAATGGGCTATCGATAAAGCCTATGAATATATTTTTGAAATGGATGCCGATTTTTCTCACAATCCCGCCGATCTGGAACGTTTGTACGAAGCCTGCAAAGCTGGTGCTGGCGTGGCTGTTGGGTCGAGATATGTGCGGGGAGGAGCCGTGGAGAACTGGCCGGCCAACAGAATTATTTTATCTAAAGGAGCATCTGTATATACCCGCATCATCACCTGGATGCCGGTGAAAGATCCCACTGCAGGTTTTGTTTGTTACCGTCGCGAAGTACTGGAATCAATGAACTTGGATGGGATCCATTTTGTGGGTTATGCGTTTCAGATCGAAATGAAATTCGCTTCATGGAAACTTGGCTTTAAGATCACCGAAGTGCCCATTACATTCAAAGACCGCAAACTGGGCGCCAGCAAAATGAATAAAGGGATCGTAAAAGAGGGTATCCTCGGTGTGCTGAAACTCAGGTGGGAAAGCCTCTTCAAAAATTACCACAAAAAAGTGTCCAACGAAACGGTCAACTTACAACGGATGTAATTGAAGTGGGAAATGTTTATCCGCTCAGTCCCAATACATCTTCTTCCTATTAATTTCCCCTCCACAATTATGGCTGATTAATTTTCTTCCATTATTTTTTATGTAATCCTAAAACATGCTGCATCTGTATAACAAATCAATGTTATGCAAAAAATTATAATCGCAGTTACGGCAGTAGTACTGGTATTGTTGTCGTTCAAACCAACCGATCAATTCGTATTAACCGGAAAGATCACCGATGAAAATGGGAGTCCGATCCCTTATGCCAGCGTACTGGTGTCGCAAACTAAATCTGGTACTTCCTCCGATGCGAATGGTGCTTTTTCCATCCGCGTATCTGTAGGTGATGTAGTTCAGTTCTCCGGTGTAGGTTATGCTACGCAATCGATCAAGATCAAAAAGGGCATGACCGTATTGCAGGTACAAATGAAATCCATCTCCACAATGAATGAAGCAGTAGTAGTAATGGGCTATGGTATTAAAAGGCAGACCCGCTCACTCAGTTATTCTACTTCAGTTGTTCAGGGAGAACAATTGAATCAAGTTAAATCATCAAATATTGCCACCGGACTTGCTGGTAAAGTATCTGGGATGCAAATCAATTTAGTTGCCAACGGAAATTATACAACAACCCCGATAAATATAAGGGGTATGCAAACACTTCAAACCATTAATAGCGGAGTCGCTGATTTCGATCGTGAAGGATATGAAGCCATCACCGAAAATGATTTCCGCAAAGTAACGGATGAACCGCTTTCAACTTTTTCTATCGATGTGGATGCGGCATCCTATAGCAATATGCGCCGTTTTCTCAATAACGGACAATTGCCACCAGCCGGTGCAGTACGCATTGAAGAGTTGGTGAATTATTTCAGCTATGTTTATCCTCAACCCACTAAGAACGATCCTTTCTCTGTAAATACCGAGATCAGTGAATGTCCCTGGAACAAAGACCATCGCCTCGCCCTCATCGGCTTGCAAGGCAAGATCATTCCGGTTGAAAATCTGCCGGCCAGCAATATCGTTTTCCTGATCGATGTGTCTGGTTCAATGGATAGTGAAGACAAACTTCCGTTGCT
>CAIRHQ010000055.1 GCA_903878475.1 uncultured Bacteroidota bacterium
CCCGACATGATCCATACCGGTATTCCTCCTCCCAGGTTTTTGAATAGTTTGAAACGGGGCGATAAAGTAGCTACTGCCACCGCCAGTGCTGCAGTTCCAGTATTGGAACCGGTGAGGTAAGCCGTTGCCTGTTGTTCGTGC
Organism: uncultured Bacteroidota bacterium; assembly: GCA_903878475.1. GTDB lineage: Bacteria > Bacteroidota > Bacteroidia > Chitinophagales > Chitinophagaceae > Ferruginibacter. The sequence continues at coordinate 142 of CAIRHQ010000055.1, forward strand.
AGGGCTGGAATAGTATAATTGGCTGCCACAAAAAATACGGCTCCGGCGATGCTGCCATAAATATATACGGGAAAGATAAGCTCGTTGCCCGACAGGGTTTGCAGGATATACCCGAAAGCATATAACCAGAGCATATTGCTCAGCATGTTTAATAACAGGGTAAGCGGGGGCTGGCCACCGAGGGAAAACATAAAGCTTAACAGGGTCCAGGGGCGCTCGCTGATATGGTTGAGTTGTGCGGGCAGGGCAAACCAATCGATGGCATCAAATTTCAGTACATCCATGCCTTGTCCTTGGTGCGTGTACAACACAAACACATGGCTCGCCATGATGAACAGAAAGAAAACAATATTGAGCGCAAGGATGGCAATAAGGGCATTGCCCGGCTGCCCCATGGTGAAGCGGTTTCTGCGTTCATTATCGCGATATTCAATATATCTGTCGGCTATGCCCATACTATTCAATACTTCTTTTATTCAAACTACTAACAGCGGTTGCCCGGAAAGGTTAGTATCAATAGAAAGTTTTTTTATTGGTCTTGTTCCAGATCAGCACCAGTATAAAACCCATGACCAGTCCGCCCAAATGCGCAAAATGCGCAATATTATCAGTCTTGCCCCCATGGAACCCGCCAAACAAATCTATGGCAGCGATGATGGCCACAATATATTTTGCCTTGATGGGAAAAGGAAAAGGAATGATATAGAACTGTGTATTGGGAAACAAATAAGCAAATGCGGCCAGCAATCCCATGATGGCACCAGAGGCACCTACGGCAGGCGCATCGGATAACATCAATTGCGCCACTCCGGCTGCCAGTCCGCAGGCCAGATAAAAGATCAGAAATCGTTTGGGTCCCCAAACTTTTTCCAGCACCGATCCAAACATCCACAGGGCATACATGTTGAACAAGATATGGATCATTCCGCCATGAGCAAACATATGCGTAACCAGCTGGTAAGGCTTGAAGTAGGGTGTGCTGTATGGCCAAAGGGCGATGGCGTTGGATATCTTTTCATCAGGCCCATCGAACATCATTTGTACAATAAATACCAGCACATTAATGATGATCAGGTTGAGCACAATGGGAGTAGTGCGCTGAAAACTATTTCCGTAATTACTATTATAGGCCATTCCGTAAAGTTAATTGATAATTTTTCATTTCAGTTTCAACAGCACCACACATTCAATATGGTGGGTATGCGGGAACATGTCTACCGGCTGTACTTTTTCGATGGTATATTTTTCGGCCAGCAGTCCCAGGTCCCTTGCCTGTGTAGCCGTATTGCAGCTCACATATACGATCTTGGGGGCAGCCATCTCCAATAATTTGATCACCAGTTTTTCGTGCATGCCTGCTCGTGGCGGATCGGTGATGACCACATCGGGCCGGCCATGGGTGGCAAAAAAAGCATCATCGCAGATCTTGATCACGTCGCCGGCAAAAAATTCTGCATGCTGAATATTATTAAGGGCCGCATTTTCGCGGGCATCATCAATGGCTTCGGCGATCAGCTCTACACCAACGACCTTGCGGGCCTGTTTACTCACAAAAATGCCGATGCTGCCGGTGCCACAATAAAGGTCGTACACCGTTTCGGTGCCCGTTAATTCAGCAAAATCGCGCGCCACCGAGTATAATTTTTCTGCTTGTTGGGTATTGGTTTGAAAGAAGGATTTGGGTGATATCTTAAATTGAAATTCGCCCAGCGTTTCCATCGCATATCCCTTACCGTAATACACCTGTGGTTGCAGGTCGTAAATGCTGTCGTTCCATTTTGGATTGATGGTATACAACAGCGTACTGATCTCGGGAACCTGTTTCAACAAATGATCGAATAGTGCAACGCGGTCATGCTCTTCATCATGATTGAGGCAGATATTCACCATCAACTCTCCGGTGCTACAGTATCTAATAATGATATTGCGCAACCAGCCGGTATGGGCCTTGATATCATAAAAACTAAATTGGCGTTCATGTGCAAAGGCCCTAACGGTATTGCGGATACGATTATTCACATCGTGCATGAGGTGGCAGTGATGAATGTCGATCACCTTATCAAATATGCGGGGTACATGGAACCCCAGCGCGTCGCCGCCGAAAGGCGTTTCTGCTTCCATCTCTTCCGGAAGCATATAGCGTTTATTGCTGAACGTGAATTCCAGTTTGTTCCTATACTCACGGCTATTGGCTGCCCCAATGATGGGCATGATCTCGGGGATGGTTACCTTGCCAATGCGGGTGAGGTTCTGTTCCACTTCCTGTTGCTTGTATTCTAGTTGTTTGGCATAGGGAAGCATCTGCCATTTGCAGCCACCACACACACCAAAATGTTCGCAGAACGGTGTTTCCCTGTCGGGCGAATATTGTTTGATGCGCAATACCCTTCCTTCGGCCCAGTCTTTTTTTGATTTGGTGATCAGCACATCGGCTACATCACCCGGCACACCGCCGCTGATAAAGATCACTTTGCCATCCAGTTTTGCCAGGGCTTTACCTTCTGCAGCGTATTGGGTAATGGGCAGGTCTTCCAATACGATCGATTGCTTTCTTTTTTTCACAGCAGCAAAAATACCCCAATATTCATCAAGTTTGGTTTTGTTAATGAATTGTAATTTTTCAACAAGTGATTATTGGCAACACGATAATTAACCATTGATTTTAGATACATTTGCAGACCTAATAATTATGATGAAAAAATACCTTTTTGTAGCGCTGGCCCTGCTGTTGGTGCAGATCGTATCGGCCCAGGGATACCAGGTTAGCCTGAAGGCCCCCGCCTTTAAAAGCGGCATTGCCTATCTTACCCATTACTGGGGAACCAACCTCAATGTGGTTGATTCTGCCGCCATCAACAGCAGCGGTGTGGGCATCTTCAAGGGTCCCGAAAAACTGATCGGTGGCATTTATGTGGTGGTGTTGCCCGGAAAACAGATCCGGATCGAGCTGCTGATCGACAAGGAGCAACAGATCTCCATCACCACCGACACATCGGATGTGATCAACAAGACCGTGATCACGGGTTCAAAAGAAAATATTCTATATCAACAATACCAGAAATTTGTGGCCAGCAAGGGAAAACTGTTGCAGGAGGAGCGCATGGCATATGCAATGTCTACCACCAAGGCCGATTCTTTATTGCATGAAAAGAATTACAATCTCTACAATGGGCAACTGAATGATTACCGCGAGGGTGTATTGAAGAACCAGCCCAAGTCCATGCTGGCGGTTTTATTGAGCGCCATGAAAGAACCCGATATGCCGAAGCAATCGCCGGTTACGCATCAGGACACGCTTAATTATTATTATAATTACCGAAATCATTACTGGGATGGCGTAAGCTTTATGGATGAGCGCGTGATCCGTACACCCTTCTTCATTAAAAAAATAGAGCAGTACTATGGCGAAATTTTGCCGCAGGCACCAGATAGCATCATCAAGGATGTAGACTATAAATTATTGCTTGCCCGCTCTTGCCCCGAAATGTATAAATTCCTGCTGAACTGGTTCACCGATAATTATATCAATCCAAAATACATGGGACAGGATGCCATCTTCGTGCACCTGTTCGAAAAATACCATAGCAAGGGCATCAGCAACTGGCTCAATGAAAAGCAGATGGAATCTATCAGCCGCAGGGCCTATATGCTCATGTCGAACCTGGTGGGAGAAAAAGGTGCCGACCTGCAACTGCTCGACAGTACCGGTAAACCCAGCAGCTTATATAACGTACAAGCCGATTTTACCTTGCTGTGTTTCTGGGATCCCAACTGCGGACATTGTAAGGAAGAGGTGCCGCGCCTGGATTCGATCTATCGCGCCAGCTGGAAAAAACACGGCGTGAAGATCTATGCCGTATTAACGCCCGATGAAAAAACCAATAGCAAACCAGACTGGGTGAATTATATCAAGGAGCACAATCTTTCCGACTGGACCAACGTTTACCAGACCAAAGAAATGGAACTGGCAGATTTTGCCGCACAAAAGCCGAGCTTCAGACAATTGTATGATGTTACGTTAACGCCTACACTATACCTGCTCGACAAAGAAAAACGCATTATCGGCAAAAGACTAACCTGGCAGCAACTGAACGACCTGCTGGAAGTAAAATGGAAAACAAGTTCGCCGAACTAAAATAACCTGATCGATGAAAAAATTTTATTTACTGATTGTATTGGCCTGTAGCAGCAGTGTGGTTTTTTCACAAACCCTGTTCACGTACGGGAATATGGGTGTGGATAAGGAAGAGTTTCTGAGGGCCTATAATAAAAATAAAGTGGTGGTCACCGATAAGGAAAAATCGCTGCGCGAATACCTCGACCTGTATGCCAAATTTAAACTGAAAGTAAAAGCTGCCAAAGATCTGCATCTTGATACCTTGCAGCAACTCCGGTTCGACATGCAGAATTTCCGCAGTCAAGTAGCAGAATCATATTTAACCAATGAACAGGAACTGAATAACCTGATCAACGAAGCGTTCATCCGCAGCCAGAAAGATATTCATGTATTCCATTTTTTTACTGCCATTGATGCAAAGATGAGCGCTGCCGACACCGCCAGTGCTTATGCGGGTATGAATGAATTATTACAAAAATTAAATTCCGGTGCCTCGGATTATCAGGAACAGGCAAAAGCCATTTCTGAAAAATATAAAACCGTTAAGGCCGGAGACCTGGGATTCATCACCGCATTTTCGGTGCCGTATGAATATGAGCAGATCGTTTATGCATTAAAGCCCGGACAAACCAGTACCATTTATCGCGCAAAAAATGGCATCCATATATTTAAAGTATTAGAAGAAAGAAAAGCTGCAGGCAGCTGGAAAGTTGCGCAGATATTATTGTCGATCCCTCCGGGCGAATCGGCTGCTTATTCCGAGCCCTTGAAACGAAAAGCCGATTCGATCTGTGTTGCATTGAAGCAGGGAGCCGATTTTGCAAAGATGGCCGATTTATACAGCGATGATAAACTAACCTTTATGGCCGGCGGCGAGATGCCTGATTTTGGTACCGGAAAATTTGCCGTGGATTTTGAGAAAGAAATTTTTTCATTGGCCAATGATGGCGATATCAGCAAACCCATCCTGAGTGCTTATGGCTGGCATATCATTAAAAGAATTAAACAAACACCAACGCCTTCCGACAGAACCGATGCTACTTATCGCTACGAACTGAAACAAAAAGTTTTGCAGGATTCAAGGATCAATATCGGCAAAGAGAAATTCACCAAAGAGATCGCCGCAAAAACCGGATTTAAAAAACTCAATACCATCAAGGAGGCCGACCTGTTCAGCTATGCCGATAGTGTAGCCGCAGAAAAACCCGACGCTACGGTTAAAAAATATCCGATCAGCAATAAGGTTGTATATGCCTTTTCAAAAGGCAATACCACCGGATCTGATTGGCTGGAATTTGTGCATGAGTACAAAAGCAATCCGGCCTTATACCATGGCGAAACCAATGCAGAGCTGCTGGATAAATACAGCTCGGTAGCGGTGTTGGAGTATTATAAAAAACACCTGGAAGAATATAGCCTGGATTTTAAATACCAGATGGATGAATTCAGAGACGGCAATATTCTCTTCGAGATCATGGAAAGAAATGTATGGGGCAACGCGTCGAACGATAGTGTAGGATTACTACAAGCATTCAATGCAAACAGGGCAAAATATGTGTGGGGAGCCAGTGCCAGTGTGATCTTATTCAATTGCAGCAACCCTAAAACAGCCACCGAGGCAATAACGGCGATGCGTAGTGGTAAAGACTGGAAAACCGTGGTACTAGAAGGAAACAATACCATTCAGGGAGATTCGGGTCGCTACGAAATTACCCAGCTGCCCTTGGGCGCGGGTGTAACTGCTGTACCGGGATTGATCTCCACACCTACGGTCAATAGCATGGACGGCACCGCCAATTTCATCAAGGTATTACAATTGTTTGATGCCGGAATGCCTCGCAGTTTTGATGAGGCCCGCGGATTGGTGATCAGTGATTACCAATCTGTATTGGAAGAAAAATGGATCGATGAACTAAAAAAGAAATATCCTGTAAAAGTGAACGAGGCGGTATTTCAATCCTTGTTGAAATAGTCTATTCAGTTTTTTTATACCAGTTGTTTTACCACATCAGCGATCAAATTCGGCCTGCCCAAGGTATAATAATGCAATACAGGCACTCCGAATTTCTTTAATTCTTTTGATTGTTGCAACAACCATTCGGCTCCTACTTTTTCAACTTCTTCATCATTCTTACATTTCATGACGGCCTTACTAAGCGCCAGTGGCAGATCAATATGAAATACTTTGGGCAACATGGTCAGTTGCTTACGGGTATAAATGGGTTTTAGTCCGGGTATGATGGGTACCGTGATGCCCATCTCTCTGCAGGCTTTTACGAACGCATAAAATTTTTCATTATCAAAGAACATCTGGGTAATGATATAATCGGCACCCATATCAACTTTTTCTTTTAAATAATGCATATCGCTTTCCATATTGGGCGCCTCAAAATGTTTCTCCGGATATCCGGCCACGCCGATACAGAATTTGGTTTGATGTGTATCTTTTAATTCTGCTTCCAGATACAATCCCGAGTTAAGGTCAACCACCTGTTTCAGCAGATCGCTGGCATAGGTATGCCCGCCCGGTTCAGGAAGAAAAGCCGTTTCATTTTTTGCTGCATCACCGCGCAACACCAGCACATTGTCGATACCCAGATAATGCAGGTTGATCAGGGCGTCTTCCGTTTCATTCACACTGAAACCACCGCAGATCAGGTGAGGAACCGTATCCACACTATATTTATTCATGATGGCTGCACAAATACTTTCCGTACCCGGCCGTTTGCGCACCACTACTTTCTGAAAACTTCCATCGGCATTCTTTTTAAATACATGTTCGCTACGATGATAAGTAACATTGATAAAAGAAGGCTTGAATTCCATCAGGGGGTCCAGGTGCTGGTATAGGGTATGAATTCCCTTTCCTTTCAGCGGGGGCAGTATCTCAAAAGAAATAAGCGTGTCTTTGGCCTGGTTGATATGATCGATTACTTTCATTGGTAAAAAATATCTGCAAACATAACTAAGTATACAGTAAACACAAACTGCTGTTAAATATAATGTTTCAATTTGCCTTTTAATGGTTTACACTATTTTTGCAATAAACAACCCGATTTGAGCCTCACCATTCAAACAAAGGACCTCGTAAAGATCTATGGCAGCCGTACCGTAGTGGATAAGGTGTCATTTAATGTGAGCCAGGGAGAGATCGTTGGTTTATTAGGCCCCAATGGTGCCGGAAAGACCACCTCTTTTTATCAGGTAGTGGGCCTTATCAAACCCGATTCGGGGGAAGTGTTTCTGAATGATATCAATATCACCAAACTGCCCATGTATAAACGGGCGCAGATGGGGATCGGCTACCTGCCCCAGGAAGCCAGCGTTTTTCGTAAGCTGAGTGTGGAAGATAATATTGCTGCGGTGTTGGAAATGACATCCCTTTCAAAAAAAGCACAAAAAGATAAGCTGGAAGAGCTGCTGGATGAATTCAGGTTACAGCGGGTAAGAAAGAATAACGGAGATACGCTAAGCGGAGGCGAACGCCGCAGAACCGAGATCGCCCGGGCATTGGCGGTAGATCCTAAATTTATTTTGCTGGATGAGCCCTTTGCCGGAGTGGATCCCATTGCGGTGGAAGATATTCAGGCCATTGTAGCCAAATTGAAATTCAGGAATATCGGTATCCTCATCACCGACCACAATGTGAATGAAACCTTATCGATCTGCGACAGGGCTTACCTGTTGATCGATGGAAAGATATTTGAACACGGTACAGCCGAACAGCTGGCCTCCAATGAACAGGTACGTCGTTTATACCTAGGCCGCAACTTTGTATTGAAAAGAAAGGATTACCTGCACGATGAGGCCAAAGAAAGAAAGATCTCTTTGGAGAGTTTGATCTATTCGGTTGAAAGCGGGTTGGTGAACCTCGATAATACTGAATCCGAACATGCAGCCAATGAACGGTCATTGGGCTATAGTCCGGAAAATACAGAAGACAATCTTCAGCTTCGTGAGTTTGGAGTGTTTATGAATGAACTAAAGACCTCTTTGTATAAATACGCTGCCGAGAGTAGCAATGAAGCATTGGCCCTGAAGCTGGATGAATTATACCGCAACCCCGACTATGATATCAGGTCAATCCTGAACAAGCTTGATTTTGAATTAAAGGAAATACAGCCATAACTATTTTTTACAAAAGCAGCTTTCTCTTTTTATCTTTCGCCTGCATTTGCTTACTTTGCTACAAATGAAGCTGCTATCCTCTGCCATATCTAAAATAGCCCGCATGCGGCTTTGGCGCATTGAAAAATGGATCAACCATCCGGTAGCAGCCCAGCGGGAAGTATTGCAAAACCTGGTGACCACCGCCCAGTATACCGAGTTCGGAAAAAAATATCAATTCTCTAAACTATTTACGGTAAAGGAATATAAAAAGAAGGTACCCATCCATGAATATGATGATATCAAACCGTATATCCTGAGGATGATGGAAGGGGAAGAAAATATTTTATGGAACACCCCCGTGAAATGGTTCGCCAAATCATCCGGCACCACCTCCGATAAAAGCAAGTTCATTCCCATCAGTGAAGAGATCCTGTATGAAAATCATTTCCAGGCCACCAAGGATGTATTGAGTAATTATTATAAGAATTTTCCTTCCAGCGATCTGCTTACCGGTAAAGGACTGGTGGTGGGCGGCTCGCACCAGATCAGTAAACTGAATCATGAGATACAGTATGGCGACCTGAGTGCGGTGTTGATGCAAAACTCTCCTTTCTGGGGACAATGGCTGCGCACGCCGGAATTGAGTGTGGCCCTGATGGATGAGTGGGAGAATAAAATAGAGAAGCTGGCGCAGATCACCGCCAATGAGAACGTGACGTCCATTGCCGGTGTGCCCACCTGGACCCTGATCCTGTTAAAACGCATCATGGAGATCAAAGGGAAATCAAGCATCAGTGAAGTGTGGCCCAACCTGGAACTTTATATCAATGGTGGAGTATCATTTGTGCCTTACAAAGATCAATTTGATAAGATCATCGGCAAGAAGATCAATTATCTTGAAATCTATAATGCGAGTGAAGGATTCATCGCCGGACAACAAAGTCCGGATGATGACGGCATGCTACTCTTTACCGAGCACGGTATCTTTTATGAATTTATGCCGGTTGAAGAGTATGGAAAACCCAATCCTCAAACCATGGGATTAAAGGATGTGGAAATAGGAAAGCATTATGCTCCGCTGGTAAGTACAGCAGGTGGATTGTGGAGATATCTGATCGGCGATACCATTAAGTTCACGCATCTTAATCCTTATAAGATCGTGGTGAGCGGTCGCTTGAAACATTATATGAATGCCTTTGGTGAAGAAGTGATGGTCGACAATAGCGATAAAGCCATCGCCATCGCTTCAGAAAAAACAGGGGCCGTGGTATCTGATTACACGGCAGCTCCGGTATATTTCAGCGACAGCAGCAATGGAGCACATGAATGGCTGGTTGAATTCTACACGCCTCCGGATAATCTGGATCGGTTTACAGAAGAACTGGATACCGCATTAAAGACCATCAACAGCGATTATGAAGCCAAGCGGCACAAGAATATTGCCCTGCGCTTACCCATATTGCACGCCCTTCCCCGCGGAACCTTTACCAATTGGATGCGCAGCAAAGGGAAGCTGGGCGGACAACATAAAGTACCCAGGCTTAGTAATGAAAGAACGGCCCTGGAAGAGATCTTATTGATTTGGAAAGGGGGAAAACAGTAGGGGTAATTTTTTAGCAACCGATTTGATTATTTTTGCCAACAACGAAATATATACGCATGAAATTATTAGCAGGAAAAACAGCGATCATTACCGGTGCTTCACGTGGCATCGGAGAAGCCATTGCCATCAGGTTTGCCGAAGAAGGCGCCAATATTGCCTTTACCTATGTGAGTGATAATAGTGCCGAAAAAGCAAGGCTGCTGGAAGAAAAACTGATCGCGCTGGGAGTTAAAGCAAAAGGCTATCAAAGCAATGCCGGCGACTTTGCCGCCTGCGAAGTATTGGTGAACGATGTGTTGGCAACCTTTGGCGCCATTGATATCTGTGTGAACAATGCAGGTATTTCGAAAGATAATTTATTGCTGCGCATGACACCCGAACAATGGGATGATGTGATGCAGACCAACCTGAAAAGCGTGTTCAACATGACCAAGCAGGTGATCCGTCCCATGATGAAAGCGAAAAGCGGCAGCATCATCAACATGAGCAGCGTGATCGGTGAAATGGGAAATGCAGGCCAAAGCAGCTATGCAGCCAGCAAGGCCGGCGTGATCGGGTTCACCAAAAGTGTGGCGAAAGAATTGGGCAGCAGGAATATCCGCTGCAATGCCATCGCACCGGGTTTTGTAGAAACTGATATGACCAGCTATCTGAAAGAAGGGGAAGGTGCAGAAAAATATAAGGCCGGTATTCCGTTGGGCAGATTTGCGGGTACTATCGATATCGCTAATGTAACCCTCTTTTTGGCGAGTAACCTTAGCAGTTATGTTACCGGACAAGTGATCAGCGTTTGTGGGGGACTTAACATTTAATTCATGATCGTCAGCGATCTTTGTATTCAAAATTACAGCACATGACTCCGTACGAAAAATTATTGGCAGGTAATAAGGCTTGGGCAAAGAAACAACAAGCCGATGATCCCGCTTTTTTTGATCGGCTATCTTCTATTCAAACACCCGATTTTTTATGGATCGGCTGCAGCGACAGTCGTGTCCCTGCCGATAAAATTACCGGTACCCAACCCGGCGAAATATTTGTGCATCGTAATATCGCCAATATGGTGGTGCATACCGATGTGAACCTGCTGAGCGTATTGGACTTTGCGGTGAACCACCTGAAAATAAACCACGTGATCGTATGCGGACATTATGGTTGCGGAGGTATTAAAGCCGCCATGAGCAATATAGATTATAAGCCGGTATTGAATATGTGGCTGCGCAATATCAAGGATGTATATCATGATTACCGCGATGAATTGAATGCGATTGCCGATGAAGAACTGCGCGCCGACCGCCTGGTAGAACTCAATGTACATGAGCAAGTAACTCATCTGTCTCAAACATCCATCATACAACGGGCATGGCAGCACGATAACGGTCCGCACCTGCACGGCTGGGTATATCGCCTGAAAGACGGACTGATAAAACCCGTACTGGAAATGTTACCGGGCTCAGCTATTGATCCTCTGTATATTTACGAGGACCTTTAAAAACATTTTGGTGCTCATCCATAACCATGCAACATATCCATCATCTCAGTAAGGATAAAAAGCTAAAAAAAATAATTGCTTTACAACAGCCGGTTACACTAACCAAAAGAAAATACGTTTACCTGCATCTTTGTTTGTCCATCATGAGCCAGCAGCTGAGTACACAGGTGGCGCAAGTGTTTCATCAGCGATTTTTAAAATTGTATGCCGGCAAAAAACCCTCTCTTCAACAAATAGCCGATACTCCGTTTGAGGTGTTGCGCGGGATTGGACTCAGCAATGCCAAAGCAAGTTATGTATTGAATGTAGCGCGTTTCTTTATCAGCGAAAAAATAACCGATACACAATTATATAAACTGGAGAATGAAACGCTGATCCAATACCTCACTCAAATAAAAGGAGTAGGTCGCTGGACGGTAGAGATGATCCTGATGTTTACCCTGGGCAGAGAAGATATTTTTGCTTTAGACGATCTGGGTATTCAACAGGCCATCTGTAAATTGTATCTGCTTGATCCGGCCGATAAAAAAAAGATGAAGGAAAACATGGCACTTATTTCAAAAGCCTGGAGCCCTTACCGTACTTATGCCTGTGTATATTTATGGGGTTGGAAAGACAATACTCCCAGCGCTTAAAGCGAGATCATTCCGATTATTTTTTCCAGATAAAATTTATCTGTTTCGTCGAAGCTGGATAACGATGAACTATCAATATCCAACACCCCCATCACCTGATCATTACTGATCAAGGGCACTACAATTTCTGATCTGGACAAGCTGCTGCAGGCGATATGTCCGGGAAATTTTTCTACATCATCCACGATAATAGTGCTGGCTTTTTGCCAAACTGTTCCACAAACACCCCTGCCCATCCTGATCCTTGTACAGGCCACCGGACCTTGAAAGGGGCCCAATACCAACTCGTCGCCCTTCACTAAGTAGAAGCCCACCCAAAACCATCCAAACTGTTCTTTAATAGCTGCCGCGATATTGGCCAGGTTGGCGATCAGGTCGGGCTCTCCATTCAGCAATCCTTCAATTTGTGGGATCAGGGATTGATACATGTCGGTTTTATTCCCCGTAACAAGTGTTAAGTCTTCTGCCATGCAGCAAAGATACAAATGGCGAAATAACGGAGCACAAAAAAATCGCCTCCATTGCGGGAGGCGATTGTAAAAATATTGGAGATGGATTATCTTACCAGTTTCAATTCGTTGATGATATTGCTGGCACCACCCAGTTTATCAATACACCACAACACATACCGTACGTCTACACAAATGGTACGGTTAAGGTCCTTATCAAAGGCGATTTTATGACTAAGCGCTTCGTAGTTTCCGTCGAATGCCAGTCCGAGTAAATTACCATTACCATCAATAACCGGCGAACCTGAATTACCACCGGTAATATCATTGGTGGTGATAAAAGTAACTACCAGGTCATTGCGTCCTTTATCGATATACTGACCAAAATCTTTTTTACGGAACAGGTCGATCTGTTTGGTAGGCAGGTCAAATTCATAATCACCGGCAACATATTTTTCCAGGATACCTTTTCCGGTACACACATAATCGTAATGTACTGCATCGCGTGGGTTATAGCTTTTTACATTACCATAGCTAACGCGCATGCTGAAGTTGGCATCGGGATACATTTTCTTAACGGCAGCAGGATTCATTTCCATGATTCCTTTCATATAGCTTTTGCCCAGTTCATTGTTCTTATTTACAAAAGCTGTGTACAGGGATGCATATTTGCCGGTATAATTTTTCACGAAGGCGGCAGCATAAGAAAATGCAGGATCAGCCTGTAGTGTAGCCGCATCGGGTTGTGCTACAAAAGCAGCCCATTTGGCATTATCGAGTAACATGGTATTGGCAAATACATCATGCGCCCATTTCTTGAAAGTAGACTCCTCTTTCAGGTCGCCATAGGCATTGCGCAGGCTTTCATAAAATCCAATGGGATGCTGACTCTTGTCAATGTCGTTGTAAAACATCATACAAGTAGCGGCTAATATTTTTTCATCACTGATCAGGTCTTCTCCTTCAATGAACGACTTACGGCTAGCGGTAGCCGCATCTGTTGCTTTTTTGATATCGGCAGCAGCGGCATTATTTTTAAGCAGCTTGTCCTCCAGCGAAATAAGTTGTGAAGCCGCTCCGGCCAATGGAGAGCCTACGATCCCTTCGTTGATGTACTGACGCATTTTGCTATAGGGTGTCCAGGCAGCATAGTTCTTGGCATAATCAGACATGATGTTCTCATATTCTGCTTTTCCTTTTGCCCAGGTGCTGAAAGCATTTTCGTATTGTTGTTTCTGGTCGTAGATATGATATTTGATCAACTGTTTGGTTTCTCCATCAAAGAACTTCCAGTAATTGGCGATACCGGCATAGCTATTGGCCAATTTTAATTTTACGGCGGGGTCTTTGATCATTTGTTCGTACATGAATTTCAACCGAACATCTCTTAATCCAACCAGGGATGGGTTTTCCGCTTCATTTTTCAATTTGATACCATAGCTGGTTTCATATCGGTTGGTACCACCGGGGTAACCATAGATCATGGCGAAATCTCCGTCTTTGAAGCCTTTGATGCTTACGGGTAAAAAATGTTTAGGCTTCAGGGGCACATTCTCTTTGTTGTACTCACTTGGTTTTCCGTCCTTAGTTCCATACACACGGAACACAGAGAAATCTCCGGTATGGCGAGGCCATTCCCAGTTGTCGGTATCACCACCGAATTTACCTACTGATTCTGGGGGCGCACCTACTAAGCGTATATCCCTATACGTTTTGTACACATACATGATGTATTGGTTGCCCTTGAACATACTGTAGATCCTTCCGGCTAATCCGTTCTCTTTATCGGCCACCTTGTCGGTGATCGCTTTATATACATCTGGCAATTTTTTGATGCGATCGGCCCAGCCCAATCCCTTAACGCCATCCTCTACTTCTTTGGTTACATCTACGATTCTATCAAGGAATTGAACGGTTAAAGTGGATTGAATTTCCTGGTCCTTGCTCAGCGCATAAAATCCATCGCGGAGATAATTATGATCCACGGTGCTGGCACCGGCAATGGCCGAGTATCCGCAATGGTGGTTGGTGAAGATCAATCCCTGATCGCTTACGATCTCTCCGGTACATCCGCCACCGAAGATCAGGATCGCATCTTTCAGCGACGATTTATTGATGGAATACAATTGCTCTTTGGTGAGTTTCAAACCCTTCTTCACCATGTCGTTGTATACTTGTTCGCCCAACAGCATGGGAAGCCACATTCCTTCATCGGCACTGGCCTTTAGTAAGGAAACGCATAAAATAATGGAGACAAAAATTTTTTTCATATTTGGCATGTTTTTTTGGAAGCCAAAATTAGCTATTATTTGCCATCGCTCAACTAATTCGGAAATGATCGTTGTCATGGTTTAGCCCGGTTATTATTAGCCCGGATTTTTTAAAATAATCTGCTTATTCGCCCCTCAATAATTTATATTTGTAGGGCCTAATACCAACACAATCAATGGCCATATTCGACATAAAGCTTCCAAAATCAATTGCCGAGGCGCTCAATATTCCACAATCTGATCCGCGTGGTCAGCAATTGAAGGTGTTGAGAAAGCTGTTGAGGAAGGCCCGGTTTACAGAATTTGGCCAGCGCTATCGGTTTGATGAGATGCTGTTGAGCAAGCATCCGGGTAAAAAATTCCAGCAGCTGGTTCCCACCTATAATTACAACAAGATCTACGATGCTTGGTGGTACAAGACCAAGGAAGGGGTGCCTGATGTTTGCTGGCCGGGGGTGATCAAATTCTTTGCCCTGAGCAGCGGTACCAGCGACGCCACCAGCAAGTTTATTCCCATTACCAAAGAACTGATCCGAAGCAATACCATCACCAGCTTTAAGCAATTGCTCAGTCTGGCCCGTTACGAGAACGTACCCAGAAGTGCTGTTGGTAAAGGCTGGCTCATCATGGGTGGAAGTACCCAACTTCAAAAGGGACCCACCTATTTTGCGGGCGACCTGAGTGGTATTCAGCAAAAGAATATCCCGTTCTGGTTTCAAGGATTAGGATTGTATAAACCAGGGAAAAAGATCGCCGCTCAAAAGGACTGGTCCAAAAAACTGGAAGAAGTGGTGGAGAATGCCCCCAACTGGGATATTGGTTTCATCATTGGTGTACCCGCCTGGCTACAGCTTTGTATGGAAAAGATCATTGAGCGGTACAAGCTGAATAATATTCATGAGGTATGGCCCAATCTTGCTTTTTATGTACACGGCGGCGTGGCTATGGAGCCCTATAAAAAAGGATTTGAGAAACTACTCGGCAAGCCCATCACGTATATTGAAACCTATCTGGCCAGCGAAGGATTTCTGGCCTACCAGAATAGACAGGGCACTCCGGGCATGCACCTGGTACTGAACAATAATATCTTTTTTGAGTTTGTACCATTCGATGATAAAAATTTCGACAGCGAGGGTAATATGGTAGACGAGCCGGAGGCGCTTATGATACATGAGATCGAAGAAAATAAGGATTATGCCATCCTCATCAGCACCAATGCCGGAGCCTGGCGATATGCAATAGGCGATACGGTAAAACTGATCGACCGCGAAAGAAGCGAGATCATCATCACCGGTCGGACCAAACATTTTTTAAGTCTGGTAGGAGAACACCTGAGTGTAGACAATATGAACAAAGCGATTGAAATGGTGAGCTCCGACCTGAATATATCCATTCCTGAATTTACGGTGGCGGGTATTCCTTATGAATCATTTTTTGCACACCAATGGTATGTAGCTACCGATGATCAGGTAGATGCAGCGGACCTAAGCAAACGGATAGACGCAAAACTGGTATCGCTCAATGATGATTATGAGGTAGAACGAAAACATGCATTAAAGGCGATCATGGTTAAAGTGCTTCCCGAAAAAACATTCATGGATTTCATGGAGTTCAAAGGAAAGATCGGCGGACAGCATAAATTTCCCAGGGTATTGAAGGGGAAAATGCTGGAAGACTGGCAACAGTTTTTACTGGGCGAAAAAAAATAGCCTGTCGGAATTAACTACATTTAAAAAAAATTTTCTCAACCCATGGTTGATGCTTTTATCAAGGGTCTTGCCATTAGTCTGCTGCTGATCTTTTCGGTAGGCCCAGTTATTTTCACCATCATCAAACAAAGTATCAATCACGGTCGCCGCGGTGGATTTAGTTTTATTGCTGGCGTGTGGCTAAGTGATATCATTTGGGTGGTGCTCAGCAACAGTTTCAGCGAAGCGGTGAAAACCCTGCTCGACTTTAAGATTCCCATTGGTATTGCCGGCTGTTGTTTTCTGATCGGGATGGGAATTTATTTTGCCTTCATCAAAAAAATTGTGCCCCGCAAATTGCAGGAACCCATTGAAATCGCAGGCGACGAGATGACCCCCACTGGAAAGAAAACAAATTATTTCGCCATCTTCAGTTCGGGCTTTATCATCAATACCCTTAATCCGGCGGTGATATCATTTTGGGTGATCATGGCGGCCTCACTGGCTTCTGTATATTCATTCAATAACCGCATCATCATTTTCACTACC
>CAIRHQ010000056.1 GCA_903878475.1 uncultured Bacteroidota bacterium
GTATCTATTTTCATCATTGTTTTTCTAATGGCAGTTAAATGCTTTTTATCGTTGTACAATTCCAATCCGCGATGTATAGAATAGGTGATGTCCCATACACTGGCATGATCGAATCGAATGCCATATCCACCGGGTTCACCAAAATCAATAACGGTATCCCGCAGTCCACCAGTATTTCTTACTACGGGTACGGTACCATAACGCATGGCATATAATTGGTTCAGTCCGCAAGGTTCTACTCTACTTGGCATCAATAAAAAATCGGCACCTGCATACATTTGATGGGCGAGTTTTTCATTGTAGCCAATTTGTGCATTGTAATATCCAACCAAGGAACTGCGCATGGATTCAAATTGCTTTTCCAGTCCAGGGTCACCACTTCCCAATATTAAAAAGTTCATTCTACCATTCATATGATAGATGGCGTCGGAGATGGCTTGGGGTAAAAGTTCTGCTGATTTTTCACCCACCAATCTTCCTATAAAAACAAAAAGTGGTTTTCCAATATCTAAACCGAAATCATCACACAATTTTTTCTTGTTCAATTTTTTTCCTTCCTCTACATCCTTAATAGAAAAATTATCTGAGATATAGCTGTCTGTAGCGGGGTCCCAAACCGCCGTATCAATTCCATTTACAATACCCCTGCACTTACCCCTTTCATATTGAAATAATTTTTCTAAGCCGTTGGCCTGTTGAGTTAGTTCTTCCATATAACTGGGACTAACGGTAGTCACTTTATCTACACATTTCACGCCGCAGGCAAGTGGGTTAATGGTTTTTTCCCAGTCCAGTTTTCCCCATTGCCAAGTATCATATGCTGGCAAATATTGTTGCTTATCCCATCCCATGGCACCCTGGTATTGACCATTGTGAATGGTAAGAACAGTACCAATATCACGTAGACGATTATACGCATAGCAATATTTCATCATAAAAGGAATCAGTGCAGCATGATGATCGTGCACATGTACTACATCGGGCTGGTGTTGCCATTTGCTCAACCAATCAGTCACCGCAATTTGAAAAGCGGTATAGCGTTCCGTATCATCATCGTAACTATAAATTTTTTCACGGTCGAGTAACTGGGATATATCAACACAATATAAATCGAAACCTAACTTATTTGATTTTTCTTTAATAACGGTATACGTTAGGTGAAAAGGCCCCATGTCGAAAGCTCCTTTGTGAACGGTTTCCCATTCATTATCATAAAGGAATTTAGTACGATGCATGGGTGTAACTACTTTGGCTATATGACCCAGTTGACACTGATATTTTGGCAAGGCTCCCACTACATCAGCCAGGCCGCCCGCTTTAGCCATGGGATAACATTCCGCACTAACATGAAGTATTTCCATTACGATTGATTACTGGTTCAATTTACCAATCATTTTGTTTCAAAACCAATTCGGGGAGAAATTTTTTTGCAGCAATTGCATTATTTATTCTATTTTCAGCCACTAAAACTTATACGATATGCCTAATGAACAAAAAGATCTAATTCCACCTGCACAACAGATTCAAACAAAATGGTCACAATTTGGCGTTTTGGTTTCTGTATTTTTCTTCTGGGGATTTGTTGCTGCCAGCAA
>CAIRHQ010000057.1 GCA_903878475.1 uncultured Bacteroidota bacterium
ATCACTGCCAACGGATGCAGCACGGTAACTGTTTATGGAATTGAATACAGTGGCATCAGCGGATTTGTTAATGGTACCGGTACCAAAATACCTGGTGCTAATTTCAATGCTGGAAATTTCTCTGCTTCTTTATCAGGATTGGTGCAAGGATCTACTTATTATTACAAGGCCTATGCTGCAAATAGTGGAGGAATTGCATATGGTGCTCAGGCATCATTTACCACCAATGCCATTCCTGATGGTTTGATCATATATTCCAACCCGTTATCAAAGGGTGGGTTGGTTCACTTTAGTTTAAATGGAATTAAACCCGGTCATTATGCTGCCAGATTATTCAACAGCAACGGCCAATTGGTATTCCAGAAAGATATGATCATTGCCGTGAATTTCATCGATGATCAATTCATCCTGCCCGCTATTTTAGGAACCGGCGTTTACAGCTTCCAGATCGCCAGTCCGGAATACAGAAAGGAAAAAACCATCATGATCTGGTAAAAGATATAATAGTCTAAAGCAGGCCCTCCATTGGAGGGCTTTTGCTTTTACATGGGTTCCAATTTGACCGGAGTGTAAGGATTTTATTGAAAAAAATACATAATACGTGCCAAGCTGACAGCAAATACAGGTTGGTACTTGGTTTGATAGTACTTAGAAAAATTAGTTTTTATGCCAAAAGGAAATATCAGGGTTCAAACGGAGAACATATTCCCCATCATTAAGAAATTCTTATACAGCGAGCACGATATTTTTATTCGTGAGCTGGTGAGTAATGCAGTTGATGCTACCCAAAAATTGAAGACCTTATCCTCCATCGGTGAGGCCAAAGGGGAGTTGGGTGAACTCAGGATCGATATAAAACTGGATGCGGAGAAAAAAACGCTTACTATTTCCGATAGGGGAATTGGTATGAGTGCTGATGAAGTTGACAAATACCTGAACCAGGTAGCCTTCAGTGGCGCTGAAGAATTTCTGGAAAAATATAAAGGGCAGAACGAAGCCAATATCATCGGGCATTTCGGACTTGGATTCTACAGTTCATTTATGGTGGCCCAGCAGGTAGAAGTGATCACCAAGAGCTTTAAAGAAGGCGCAGAGGCAGTAAGATGGGAATGCGACGGATCACCTGAATATACTTTAGAGTCTGCTGAAAAGGAGCATCGCGGAACAGATATCATACTTCACTTGAATGAGGATAGTCTTGAATTTCTGGAGGCCAGCCGGATCAATACTGTGCTAGAGAAATTTTGCAGATTCCTTCCGGTGCCCATCTTTTTTGAAGACAAACAGATCAATAATATTGCTCCGGCCTGGACCAAGAAGCCATCATCTCTAACGGCGGAAGATTACCAGAATTTTTATAAAGAATTATATCCATTTAGTGAGCCACCGCTGTTTTGGATCCATTTGAATGTGGATTATCCGTTCAGTTTGACGGGTATATTATACTTCCCCAAAATAAAACAGAGCTATGAAATTCAAAAAGATAAAATTCAGCTGTACAGCAACCAGGTTTTTGTAACCGATGAGGTAAAAGATATTGTGCCTGAATTTTTGATGCTGCTGCACGGGGTTATTGATAGTCCAGATATCCCGTTGAATGTGAGTAGAAGCTATTTGCAGGGAGATCCCAATGTAAAAAAGATCAATGCGCATATCTCAAAAAAAGTTGCCGATAAATTGGAAGAGATTTTTAATTCCGATCGCAAATCTTTTGAAGAAAAATGGGAAAGCCTTGGGTTATTTGTCAAGTATGGTATGATGACCGATGATAAATTTCTGGAGAAGGCCAATAAATTCCTGGTGCTGGAAAATACCGTCGGAAAATTTCAAACCATTGATGAATATAAGAACGCAACTTCAGCCCTTCAGGTTAACAAGGAAGACAAGCATGTTGTGTTGTATACTACCGATCCGATACAACAGGATGCCTATATCAATCAGGCTGTGGCCAAGGGTTATGAAGTGGTGAAATTAGAAACCATTATCGATAACGGCTTCATCAACCAGATGGAAATGAAATGGGAAAAGATCCATTTCACCCGGGTGGATAGTGAAATTGCTGATAGCCTGATCGATAAACAGGAGTCTGTGGATACGGTGTTAAGCAAAGATGAGGTAGCCAAACTAAAAGAGCTGTTTAGCTTTCCGGTGCCCGATCTACAAGTAACGGTTGATGTAAAAGGATTAAGCGCTGATGCGCCACCGGTAGTAGCTACCCGACCTGAGTTTATGCGACGGATGAAGGATATGGCGGCCATGCAGGGTGGCATGGGTGCTTTTTATGCGCAAATGCCCGATGAAGTTACCCTTACCGTCAATGGCAATCATCCTGTATTTGGCGGGATCTTGAAAGAAGCCGAAAAGCCTCGTCAGGAAAAGGCCGTACACAACCTGGCCGATCTGGCGCTTTTGTCGCAGGGATTGTTGAAAGGAACTTCCTTAACCGATTTTATCAATAGAACAGTTGAACTGATGTCTTAACCGAAGTTTAATAGAAGTGGTCAAGGTTTTATGAGCATGGAAACTTCTAGGTATTCCATTGTTTTGCCATGGTAAAATTCTTTGAAGCCTGCTTTTTCAAATAATGATTTGTGGAGTGGATTAACATATATGATCACCAATGGTCTGGGAGTGTTTTTTAAACTATTGCGAATGTTCATAACCACCCCACTCATGATGATCTCATCAAAGGGGTTGAACAGGAAAATGCAATCGGCGTTATCAGGGATCTCATAATAGAAAGCATCATTGTTAATTACTGCAAATTCAGCGGCAGGCAAGTTCAATTTTGTATTTGCGCAATTCAGCTTTGCGGCATCACAAAATTCTTTCGAGAAATCAATTCCGGTTAATTTTTTAAAACCAAAATGGGCTGCCACGCAGAGTGCGCGGCCCTTTCCGCAGCCGATATCAATAAAGTGTGATTGAATAGACGGGTATTGCTGCTTAAGTTTTGCTAAGCTTTTTTCTAACACCATATAAGACACCGGCATATAAATGGTGGCATGCAGGGTATCGATACCCTTGGCCTCCAGTTTTTTCAGTTCATCCGCACCGGTAGTATGAATGCCATATTTTTTTTCGCCCCTGATCTCATCTTTGATCATGAACCACGCGATACGCACATTCCAATTGAAGGCGATGTAGAAGAAATATTGTATAAAGGGTATCGGGTTCATGATTCGGAGGGTCGGATATCAATGATTTTTAATTGCAGCGAAGTTTTTCCCTGCCATTCATTTTCGTCGATGGTAAATACAATGTCAACGGGTTTTTGCGGTTGCAGCAGTTGAAATTTATCATGCATATTAAAGCCAATACCTGTTAAGCTATGGTTTCCTTGTTTCAACACAAACCGGATATGCAGTTCCTTAACGATCTTAGAATATCCAGTGTCCTTTACTTTTTTGGCAATGAACACGGGGCGCATATTTTCGGGGCCAAAGGGTTCCATCTGGCAGATGATCTGGTAGACGGAGTTGCTGATGCTGGCAAAATCGATTTCGGCATCAATGTTGATCACCGGGATCAGTAATTGTTCATCGATGCTATTGGCTACTACCGATTCAAATTTTGCGGAAAACGCATCCAGTTGCTCGGGAGCCAATGAAAGTCCTGCCGCTGCGAAATGCCCTCCATATCCCAATAAATATTCGCGGCAGGCATGGATGGCTTCGTACAGGTTGAAACCGGGAACACTTCTGGCGCTGCCTGCCAGTATATCTCCACTGCGTGTAAGCACTACCGTGGGTCTGTAATAATTTTCTGTTAGTCGGCTGGCCACAATGCCTACCACTCCTTTATGCCAGTGTTCTTTGCATAAAACAGTCGTCTTTCTGTTGATCATCACCGGATCCGATTGGATGAGTTCAAGCGCCTCGGCGGTGATGCTGCTGTCGGCTTCTTTGCGGTCGGTATTATCGCTGTGCAGCATAGCCGCAAATTCCATGGCTTTTTGTTCATCAGGCTCAATGAATAATTGAACGGCCTTTCTGGCATCGTCCATTCTGCCTGCAGCATTTACCCTTGGGGCTATAACAAATACCACATTGGTAATCGTTAATGTATGGGTGATACCACCCAGTTTGATCAAGGCTTTGATGCCTGGGTTGGGTGCCGAGTTGATCTTTTCCATTCCATACCAGGCCAGGATCCTATTCTCACCCGTCATGGGTACGATATCGGCTGCTATGGCCGTAGCAACCAGATCGAGGTAACATAAATAATGACTTTCTTCAATGCTGAAATGAGTGGCCAGGGCGGTGATCAGTTTAAAACCTACGCCGCATCCACAGAGTTCTTTATAAGGGTAAGGGCAATCCGGTTGTTTGGGATTTAAAATGGCATATGCATCCGGAAGTTCATGGTCGGGTAGGTGATGGTCGCATATAATAAAATCGATTCCGATCGTTTTTGCATAGGCGATCAGTTCCACCGATTTTATACCACAGTCGAGCGAGATGATCAAACTGAATCCATTTTCTTTTGCAAAGTCGATTCCCATCTTGCTTACTCCATATCCTTCGCGGTAGCGATGCGGAATGTAGAAATCAAGTTTTTCTGGATCGTATAGTTTGCAAAGGAACTGGTACATACAGGCTACCGATGTTGTGCCGTCTACATCGTAATCACCAAATACCAATATTTTTTCTGTTTGTTCGAAAGCCTGCACAATTCGGTTTACGGCTTTGTCCATGTCTTTCATGAGCCAGGGATCGTGCAGTTGACTGAGTTGTGGCCTGAAATATTGTTTTGCTTTATCGAAGGTGTTGATGCCTCGTTGTACCAGCATGCGGCATAGGGTGGGATTGATGTTCAGGGAAGCAGATAGTTGCTGTACTTGAGTTTCATCCGCCGTTAATATGTTCCAGCGTTTAATCATGTATGTTAGTACTTTCGGTCGGTCGTGTATCTTACCAGGTCTTCCAGAGCTTTTCGTACTTCTCCATCCGGAAATTCGTACAGGATCTCCATCGCTTCATCCCGGTATTGGTTCATCATTACGGTAGCGTAGGCGATCCCTCCGGCTTCCAGAACGGTATCGATTACCTGCTTAACTTTTTCCGGATCACGATTCTGGTTTTTGATGATATAAATTAACGACCTTCTTTTCGCAGCATTAACTTTATTCAGCGTGAAAATCAACGGCAGGGTAAGTTTTTTTTCTTTGATATCATTTCCGGTTGGCTTTCCAATGTCCTCCTTCCCATAATCAAAAAGATCGTCTTTGATCTGGAAGGCAATGCCAACTTTCTCTCCAAACATTTTCATCCTGTTGGTGATATGAGGATCTTTACTGGTACTATAGGCACCTACTGCGCAGGCAGAGGAGAGTAGCGAAGCTGTTTTGTTCCGGATGATTTCAAAATAAATATCTTCTTTCAGGTTCAGCGTTCTGGATTTTTCAATTTGAAGCAACTCGCCTTCACTCATTTGTTTCACAGCTTCTGATAACAAACGCAGGTGTTCGAAATCATCATGAGAGGTTGACAGCAAAAGTCCTTTCGATAACAGATAATCCCCCACCAATACGGCTATTTTATTTTTCCAGATGGCATTGATCGAAAAGAAGCCTCTTCTTTCCAGCGACTCATCTACCACATCATCATGCACCAGGGTGGCCGTATGCAACAATTCTACCAGGGCAGCGGCACGGTAGGTACTTTCATTGATCTCTCCCTGCAGTTTGGCGCTTAAAAAAACAAACATGGGCCTCATCTGCTTTCCCTTCCGCTTGATGATATACTTCATGATCCGGTCGAGCAGCATGGTCTGGCTTTTCACTGATTCAGCGAACTTTTTTTCAAAAGTCAGCAATTCAGGCCCTATTACATTTTTGATAAATTTCATATTAAAAAAGAAGCAAGTTAATGCAGTATAATAGCTTGTCAAAGTAAAAGAAATGCCTGCATATTTCCATCATCTTTTGAGCAAAACAAATCTCGGGGTATAATTAAAGGCAAAATGCTCTTATTATACAATAGAACTTAATGCCATTTGGCTTTTCCTGATGAGCCGCAACGATAAATTAATTTGCATATTACTCAATATTTGGATACTTTTGTTCATCGTTACTGACTAACACATTTAATAATATTATAATTTTTGTATTATGATAACTAAAAAATACAGCCTGCTTATTGGGATATTGTTACTGATCTCTTCGGTCAGTTTTGGACAGGTAGGTGGTGCCGGAAGTGTCTACGATTCTTCTGTTATCCCTTCTAAAAGGATGCCTCAGCAAACTGAATTCTGGAACAGCACTTATAATTTCCCTGCCAAACCCCGTAATATGTGGGAAGTGGGTATATCCGCCGGTAACTTTTCAGTGAGTGGCGACGTAACCGCGAAATTGCCCACCCTTGGTTTTGAAGCCCATGTACGCAAAGCCTTCGGATATATATTTTCACTGCGTTTGCAATACTTGAACGGTACTGGAAAAGGAATGGGATACAGTAGTTCGTCAAACTATTATCATAATCCGGCATGGAATACTAACCTGCCTGCAGGAAAAGGATATTATGGATTGTTTAGGATGCCAAATGGTCAAATGGTTTATCATAATGGTATTAATAGCCGTGCAACCGGTGATGTTGTTTACTACAACTATAAAACCAAGGTCCATGACCTCGGTTTACAAGGAATTTTCACGCTTAACAATGTGCGTTTCCATAAAGCTAAAACGGGTATCGTTGTTTATGGCGGTGTTGGTGCCGGTGTAAGTTTGTTCCATACCATGGTAAATGCACTTGATGCAAGTGGAAATAATTATGCCAGTTTGTTTAATTCGATCAATACTAGTGGTTATAAGAACAGGAAGGAAATCCTGAAACAGCTGAGGTCTAAAATGGATAAAACCTACGAGACTGAAGCTGAAAATCAAGGTGATCGCCGACCAAAAATGGGTAAGTATACACTGAAGCCTTCTGGTACCGTATTGGTAGGAGTAGGCATCAAATTATCAAAAAGAATTAATCTGGCGATTGAAGATCGTTGGACTTTCATAAAGGATGATTTATTGGATGGTCAGCGCTGGCAGGAACATCCTGATGGCGACGCCGTTCTTACCCGCGATTTTGACTCTTACAACTATGGTTCAATCGGTTTGAATATTAACCTGGGTGGTAAATCAGTTGAGCCACTTTGGTGGTTGAATCCATTGGATTATGCTTACGATGAACTGAAAAATCACCGCAACGTGGTTATTCCAAAATCAAATTGTCCGGATGCGGATGGTGATGGTGTTTGTGATCACCTCGACAGGGAACCCAATACGCCAGCCGGTTGTCCGGTTGATACACATGGTGTAACCAGGGATACAGATGGTGATGGTGTACCGGATTGTAAAGACAAACAACTGATCACTCCAACCGAATGTCAGCCTGTTGATGCTGATGGCGTAGGCAAATGCCCTGATCCTGAATGCTGCACTAAAAAACCAGTAGCTTGTCCTTGCGATTATCCAAGCCTTAGCTTTGGTAATACTGCAGAAGAATTAACTGCTGATAATAAGATGATGCTGTCTACTGTTGCTTCAAAAATGAAAACCAGTGCCGATTGTAAGATCATCATCAACGGACATCCTGAAACTTCTAAAAAATCACAGGCACTTTGTCAGAAAAGGGTAGAACTGATCAAGCGCTACCTCACTGAAAAAGAAGGTATCAGTTCCGACAGGATCAGCACCAATTGTGATATTACCCCTGGTGCCGATAAGGATACCATTGATGTGAAGTGTAACTAAAATTTGATAATATTTATCATATCAAAGCCTCCTTTTAGGAGGCTTTTTTTATGTGTATTTCAGCTTCCTGACTGGATTTATCAGTTTCAGTGCTTTTTTGAGTAAATGATTGAGTGGTAAAAAAGGGGCTATTCGGGGCTTAAAGGCATTATTCCCCCTTGTCTTGAAACAGCCCATATTTTGGGTTAAACAGCCCGAAAATGCTCTTTATCAAATCCTTAACGCCTGTTTTTTGGCAATTTGTTGAATTACCGCCATTTTTGAGTTAATTACACTAATTTTGCAGTCCTTTATGAGATCACTGAAAGTTTCCATTGCGGCAATTATTTGTATCCTGTTGGTTAGCTCATGCAATAAATACTCATCCGTACTGAAAAGTAAGGATAACGAGTATAAGCTGAAAATGGCCGACCAGTATTTTGCCAATAAAAAATACAAGGCAGCCCAGGAATTATACGAAATGTTATTTCCGGTATTGAAGGGTACAGCCAAGTACGAGGAGATCTACTACAAGGATGCGCTCTGTTATTATCATTTGAAGATGTACCGTGAGGCAGAAAGTTATTTTAAAGGATTCCTAGAAGTGTTCCCGAATAGTACAAGGGCTGAGGAAGTAGATTATCTTCATGCATATTCTTTTTATAAGCAATCGCCTAAACTGGAATTGGAGCAGGTGAATACTACAAAGGCCATGGGTATGATGCAGACATACATCAATACTCATCCGGGTTCGGTGCGCATAAAAGAGGCTACTGAGATCATTGATCAATGCAGGGTAAAATTGGAGCAGAAAGACTACAGGGCCGCTGAATTATATTATAACCTTGGTCAGTATAGGGCTGCAGCGATTGCTTTTACAGCACTTGGCAATAGTTATCCCGAGTCGGTTAAAGGAGAAGATTATAAATTAAAGATTGTAAAATCATACTACCGGTTTGCTAAAATGAGTATTCCGGAAAAGCAGATCGAACGATATGAAAAAGTGATCAGCGAATATGAAGATTTTGTTGACCGTTATCCGGAAAGCAAACTTCTTAAAGACGCTTTGGAATATAAGAACTTAAGTGAAAACAACATTAAAGACATAAAAAATGAGCAAACTCAGACGTCAGCTAAGCGCTAATACCAGTAATGTGGTGGAGCCTAAAAAATTATCTGCTATCAAAGAAAAAACGGGTAATTTATACGAATCTATTGCCATTATTGCTAAAAGAGCAAACCAGATCAATATTACCCTGAAAGAGGAACTGCATAATAAACTGGAAGAATTTGCCAGTCATACCGATAGCCTGGAAGAGATCCATGAAAATAAGGAGCAGATCGAAATTTCCAAGGCTTACGAGCGCATGCCCAATCCTGCTTTGCTGGCTACCACAGAATTTATGGAAGATAAAGTATACTTCCGTAAAAATGATGAGGACCTTTTCAGTTAATTTAGCACCATCTTTACATAAGAATGCATAATTTTATTACCGTCTTGTTACTCACAAGACGGTTTTTTTATGCTGCAAGGAAAAAAAATATTATTGGGTATCACCGGAAGCATCGCTGCCTATAAAGCAGCTACCCTTACCCGCTTGTTGATAAAGGAAGGGGCTGAAGTGAAAATTGTCATGACCAATGCGGCAAAAGAATTTGTGACCCCCCTTTCCTTGTCCACTTTATCCAAACAACCGGTGCTAACTGACCTCTCCGAAAATGATTCATGGGCAAATCATGTGATGCTGGGCAGATGGGCAGATATCATGCTGATCGCACCTGCTTCATGCAATACAATCGCTAAGATGGCAGGAGGCATATGTGATAATTTATTGCTGGCAGTTTACCTGTCTGCAACCTGCCCGGTGGCTATAGCACCCGCAATGGATGAGGATATGTGGCTTCATAGCACAACCCGGAATAATCTGAAAAAAATCAGTGATGCCGGAAATTTGCTCATTCCGGTAGGTAATGGGGAATTGGCCAGTGGGCTCATCGGTGAGGGGCGTATGGCCGAGCCGGAGGATATCCTAAAATGGTTGAATTTATTTTTTTCCGATAGCCAACCCTTGCATGGAAAAAATGCTTTAGTTACTGCCGGTCCAACATTTGAAGCCATCGATCCGGTAAGGTTTATCGGGAATCACTCTTCCGGTAAAATGGGTGTGGCCATAGCTGAGGAATTAGCGAACAGAGGTGCCAATGTTACCTTGGTTTTAGGGCCTACTAATATTTCTGTAAAACAGGGAATTCAGGTTTTGTCGGTAACTACCGCAGCCGAAATGTATGAGGCCTGCGATCTGATTTTCCCAACCTGTCATATTGCAGTAATGTGTGCCGCTGTTGCTGATTATACGCCTGTTCAGGTTGCAGATCAAAAGATCAAGAAAAAAGAAGAGCCGATCACAGTTTCTCTAACACCCACTCGGGATATTTTGAAAAGTCTTGGCCAAAAGAAAAAACTGGGTCAGGTTTTGGTTGGCTTTGCTCTGGAAACCCAAAATGAAAAGGAAAATGCCATCAAGAAATTGACCTCTAAAAATGCGGATTTGATCGTACTTAATTCATTGAACGACAAAGGTGCAGGATTTGGTTACGATACTAACAAAATCACTATTTTTGATAAGGCCGGCGGGGAATTAAATTTTGATACCCGGCCAAAAAAAGAACTGGCCAAGGAAATTGTAAATTCAATCATTCACACATTACATGCGCAAATTTAATCTTCTCTTCATTTGTATGCTATGGGCAGGTATTTCCATGGCTCAGGAATTAAAGGCCCGGGTTACCATCGTCAGTAGCCGTGTTGGAAATACAGTAAACCAGAATGTGTTTCGCACCTTGCAAACAGCCCTTAATAATTTCATGAGCAACCGTAAATGGACAACCGATAATTTTGCACCCAATGAGCGGATCGAATGTAATTTTTTACTGAACCTGGAACCTACGTCTGATTTGAATGTATACAATGCATCATTAACCGTTCAGGCTGCCAGACCTGTGTACAATTCTTCATACCTGTCGCCCATCATCAATTACCAGGATGAGGCTGTAGGATTTAAATACGTGGAGTTTCAGCAGCTCGAATTCAATGAGAACAGGGTATCGGGTTCCGACGGGCAGGCTTCAAACCTGACCGCCGTGTTTGCTTACTATGCCTATATGATCCTGGGTTTTGATTATGATTCATATTCCCCCAGGGGTGGTGACGTTTATTTTCAAAAAGCCCAGAATATTGTGAATAATGCGCCCGAAGGAAGAAATGTTTCCGGTTGGAAGGCATTTGATGGTACCCGTAACCGTTATTGGCTGGTAGAGAATATGCTCAATAGTCGTTACACCATCATGCATGATGTATACTATAACTATTACCGGATGGGCTTGGATAAATTTTATAGCGATGAATCAACCGGCCGCACAGAAGTACTCAATGTGTTGAACCTGCTGAATAATTTCAATGCCGATAATCCCAATAAGATGATCAACCAGTTCTTCTTTCAGGGAAAGTCTACCGAGTTCATCAAGATATTTTCCAGGGCTCCTCAACAAGATAAGGCCCGAGCTTCCGAACTCCTTCAACGATTGGATCTGACCAATGCCAGTAAATACAAAGATGAGATGAAATGAAAAACTGGAATTTTATTACCCTCATGCTGATCGTGTTGCTGCTTTCCTGTAGCAATAAAAAACAAGGCAAATCTGCCATACTTCATCAAGATACTATGCAGGCCGTGCTTTGGGATGTGATTAGGGCCGATGCTCTTTCTACACAGGCCTCCCGTTTGGATAGCACAAAAAAGCCATTGCTGGAAAATGCAAAATTGCAACAGGCCATCTTTGCTTACCACAAAATAAGCCGCGAACAATTTTACAACAGTTTCAATTATTATAAATCTAATGCTGCGTTAATGAGAGCAATATTGGATAGCATGATCAATAAGGCCAATAGAGAACGCGTCACCGGCATTAATCCTATACCGTTAATCACACCTGCACAATGAATAAAGTTTACCAAAACGCTTCAGCGGCTATCCATGATATACAGGATGGAGCTGTCATCATGCTAGGAGGCTTTGGCCTTTGCGGCATTCCTGAAAACTGTATTGCTGCACTTACCGAGAAAGGCACCAAGCAGTTAACCTGCATTTCTAATAATGCCGGAGTAGATGGGTTCGGTATCGGTATGATGCTGGAGAAAAAACTCGTAAAAAAAATGATCTCATCCTATGTAGGAGAAAATGCAGAATTTGAGCGCCAGTTACTGAGTGGTGAACTGGAAGTAGAATTGATCCCGCAGGGAACCCTGGCCACCCGCTGTATGGCGGCAGGATATGGAATGCCCGCTATTTTCACACCTGCCGGTATTGGAACAGAAGTTGCTATCGGCAAAGAAGTTCGTGTTTTTAACGGTAAGGAGTACCTGCTGGAGATGGCTTTTGATGCCGATTTCGCTATCGTGAAAGCCTGGAAAGGGGATACCGATGGCAATCTGGTATTTCATGAAACAGCCCGGAATTTTAACCCCCTGATGGCGATGGCCGGTAAAATAACCATTGCTGAAGTGGAGGAACTCGTAGCCCCGGGCACGCTGGATCCAGATCTTATTCATACTCCCGGAATATATGTACATCGTATTTTCCAGGGAACCCAATACGAAAAACGAATCGAACAACGTACCATAAGAAAAGGGTGATCAATTGTATGGGAGATAAATTTTTGATCCTGTATGTTTTAATCATTCTGTTCATTTCCAAAACCTGTTATCATGGCACTCGATAAAAATCAAATCGCACAACGCATCGCCCGGGAGCTTCGCGACGGCTATTATGTAAACCTGGGTATCGGCATTCCAACGCTCGTAGCCAATTATATACCCCCTGGAATGAACGTGGTATTACAAAGTGAGAACGGGTTGCTGGGTATGGGACCTTTTCCGCTGGAGCATGAAATAGATGCCGATCTTATCAATGCAGGAAAGCAAACCATCACTACTGTTCCTGGTTCTTCTTTCTTTGACAGTGCCCTCAGTTTTGGTATGATACGGGCTGGAAAAGTTGACCTGACCGTGCTGGGTGCCATGGAAGTGAGCGATACCGGCGATATTGCAAACTGGAAAATTCCCGGGAAGATGGTAAAAGGAATGGGGGGAGCGATGGATCTTGTGGCCAGTGCCAAACATATTATTGTGGCGATGATGCATACCAATCCGAAAGGAGAGAGTAAATTACTCCCTTCCTGTACACTACCACTTACGGGTATACGATGTGTAAAAAAGATCGTAACAGAACTTGCTGTGCTCGACATCACTGATAAAGGATTTCACCTGCTGGAAAGAGCTCCCGGTGTTTCGGTGGAAGAGATCGTTTCCAAAACGGCCGGCCGGATCTATACCGAGGGTGAAGTGCCCGAAATTATTTTCTAACGATGCTTCTAATTGTATAAAATTTCCTTTACAAAAAAATCCCCCTGGGTAATAGGAGGATTTTTTTTGATTCATTATCTATTTGCTGGTTAAATTATTTTGGGTGCAGCAGCCAATATTTCTGCAGAGGCACCGCTGGCATATTTTTCAAAATTCTTAATGAATTGCCCGGCTAGGTTGGCAGCCTGTGCATCATATGCGGCCTTATCTGCCCAGGTATTGCGTGGATTCAGGATCTCAGCTGGCACACCCTCACAACTGGTAGGCATCATCATGCCAAATATGGGATGCGGTTCATATTTTACATCATCCAATTTTCCTTCCAGTGCTGCAGTGATCATGGCACGGGTATATCCCAGTTTCATACGACTACCTACTCCATAGGCACCTCCGCTCCATCCGGTATTCACCATCCATACATTTACATTGCTATCGTTAATCTTTTTGCCCAGCATGGCGGCATATTGCCCCGGGTGCAGGGGTAAAAATGGAGCACCAAAGCAGGCACTGAATGTTGATTTGGGCTCGGTAACACCAGCTTCCGTGCCTGCCACCTTTGCTGTATAACCACTGATGAATTGATACATTGCCTGTCCTGCTGTTAATTTGCTGATAGGAGGCAATACCCCATAAGCATCACAGGTTAAAAAGAAAATATTTTTTGGCGTTTTACCGATAGATGGTTCCAACGCATTACTGATAAAATGTAAGGGGTAACTCACCCGGGTATTTTCAGTGATCTTCTTGCTGCTGAAATCAATTTTGTTACTGCTGTTATGGAAGGTCACATTCTCTACCAATGCTCCGGGCCGAATGGCACGATAGATCTCTGGTTCTTTCTCTTCACTCAGATCAATTGTTTTGGCATAACATCCGCCTTCAAAATTAAATACTGAATCGGCAGTCCAGCCATGCTCATCATCCCCGATCAGTAATCGATTGGGATCTGCACTAAGGGTGGTTTTTCCGGTTCCGCTCAAGCCAAAGAAGATCGCGGTATCCCCATCTTTGCCCATATTGGCACTGCAATGCATACTCAATACATCTGCTTTTACTGGCAACACGTAGTTCAGCATGGTGAAAATTCCTTTTTTCATTTCACCGGTATACCCGGTGCCACCGATCAAAATAGTTTTATGTGTAAAACTGATTACCGCAAAATTATCAGCCCGGGTACCATCTGTTTCAGGGTTGGCCTTAAAGCCTGGGGCCTGAATGATATGCCAGTGTGGTTCAAAATTTTCCAGTTCTGAAGCAGTGGGTCGGATGAACATATTATAACAAAACAAATTGCTCCAGGGGTTCTCATTAATAACTCTTAAGCGTAAACGAAAACTGTCATCGGCACAGGCAAAGCAATCCCTCACCCATATTTCCTTTTCAGCCAAGTAAGCAAGCATCTTTCCCTTCAAGCCTAAAAAATACTGCTCTTCTATCGGAATATTGAAATCATTCCAGAAAACAGTATCTCTTGTCATATCGTCTATCACGGTAAATTTATCTTTTGGACTCCGTCCGGTAAATTTTCCGGTATTGATCAATAGGGCTCCTGTATCATTCAATACTCCTTCTTTGCGGGTAAGGGTTTGCGCTGTTAAAGTTTCTGGATCTAACTGATAATGTACTTTATCAGCCATGGAAAGGCCCAGTTTAAGTAACGAATTTTTGGCAAGCGAAAATTGATTGGGAACTGACATAGCAAGCTTTTTTTAAGTTTTTCTTTAATCGTTGCCGCAAAGTTAGTCTAATGAAATTTTAAGAAATCGCTAAAAATCCTCATTTTTTTTGCGATAATGAGCAGGATTCGGTTATTCCTTTATTATTTTTCAATTCCTACCTGTTTTATTGAAAAGGGTTTAACAATGGCATGTATAAGTTGAAATTGATTGAATTTTTTTCTTTTTGTTGTGTAGGATTTACACGAAATAAGCATGTTTTTTTTAAAATCAATGTTGATTATGCTGATGACTGATTCCTCAACAATGTGCCAATACCCATGTTCAATTCCGGTAATTCAATACTCGGAGCCTATATTAAATCTGTCATAAAATGTATATTGCAGTATAAAATAATCATTCATGAAATATCTTCCCCTTAACCCCGAAATATTCATCCAGAATCGGAAGCGGTTTACCGAAAAAATGGAGAAAAATGCCATCGCCATTTTTAACAGCAATGATGAACTGCCTACCAATGCCGATCAATTGCATAAGTTCAAGCAGAACTCTGATTTGTTGTGGCTATCCGGCATAGAGCAAGAAGATTCCATGGTGATCCTTTATCCTGATAATCCGGATGAAAAATTTCGCGAAGTGCTCGTATTGGTTAGGCCTAATGAACTCAAAGAAAAATGGGATGGGCATCGATTACGCATTTCAGAGGCGACTGCCATTTCTGGGATTAAAACCATTGTTTGGCTTGATTCAATAGAAGGCATGTTACAGCCCTGGATCCATTGGGCAGAGATCATTTATCTCAATTCAAACGAAAATGACCGCAAGTCGAATTGGGTGCCGGTTAGAGATTACCGTTATGCCGAATTGATGCGCCAGCGTTTCCCCCTGCATCAGTATCGTAGGAGTGCTAAGGTGATGAAAGAATTAAGGAGCATTAAAACTGCCCTGGAAATTGAGGTGATGCAAAAAGCGATCGATATTACCGAAAATACTTTCAGAAGCCTGATGCAATTCATTAAGCCGGGCGTGATGGAATATGAGATAGAGGCCGAGATCTATAGGTCTTTCCTGTCGCAACGGGCTAGTGGGCCAGCATATGGCTCTATCATTGCCAGTGGCGATCGGGCACGTACCCTGCATTATGTAGAGAATAGCCGTGAATGTAAAGACGGGGAACTGATCCTGATGGATTTTGGCGCCGAATATGGAAATTATTGTGCCGATCTAACCCGCACCATCCCTGTGAATGGTAAGTTCGGCCGCCGTCAAAAAACAGTCTATAATGCTTGTCTGCACCTGCATCATTATGCTGCCTCCATTTTAAAACCCGGCATCAGCATCATCGATTATACCAAAAAAGTAGGAGAGGAAGCCACTCAGGTATTTCTTAAGATCGGTCTTTTACGGAAATCTGAGGTTAAAAATGAAGACCCTGAAAACAGGGCATACGCAAAGTACCTGTACCATGGTATTTCTCACCACTTGGGTATTGATGTTCATGATTTGGGAACGCGTACAGAACCTGTTAAGGCAGGTATGGTATTTACTATTGAGCCAGGGATTTATATTGAGGAAGAACAAATGGGGGTACGCATAGAAAATAATTTCTGGATCACCCGCAACGGCAATAAAGACCTGATGAAAAATATTCCCATTACTGTGGAAGAAATAGAAGCTTATATGAAAAAGTAATCCATCAAATGACAAAACAGATCCCGAATATATTTACACTGCTCAATCTGGTATTTGGTTGCATCGCGATAGTATTTATCATGCAAACCAATAGCTTTCATATTACTGAACTAGATGGGAATATCCGTTCTATTTCACTCCCCGAAAATATAGCTTTTGGTAGCCTCTGCATTTTTATTGCAGCAGTGATCGATTTTTTAGATGGTTTTGTGGCCCGTTTGCTGAAAGCCACTTCGCCAATGGGAAAACAACTTGATTCACTCAGTGATGTAGTGAGTTTTGGTGTTGCTCCGGCGTTGATCATGATGCAACTGTTGCGTATGTGCTATTTAACGCAAAGCGATGGTCTGGAGATCAGCCTCTGGCTATTGA
The DNA here is from genome assembly GCA_903878475.1 of uncultured Bacteroidota bacterium. Taxonomy (GTDB): domain Bacteria; phylum Bacteroidota; class Bacteroidia; order Chitinophagales; family Chitinophagaceae; genus Ferruginibacter. The sequence goes on from CAIRHQ010000057.1 coordinate 16,886, forward strand.
CCCCCGCTTTCCTTTTTGCCTGTGCAGGCGCTTATCGCTTGGCTCGCTTTAATCTGGATGAAAGTCAGACAGACGGATTTAAAGGTGTTCCCATTCCGGCCGCCGGATTAATTGTGGCATCCTTACCCCTGATCTTACAAGCCAATTATTTTAATGGGAGCATCAATGAGTTACTTTTCAACAAATGGGTATTTTATGGATTCATCCTCTTGCTGAGCTGGCTCATGGTTTCCCGTCTTCCATTAATGGCCCTAAAATTTAAAAATTTCAGCATTAAGGACAACCTGCCAAAATTTATCCTGATCGTTATCTCAGTTCTTGCTGCATTGCTGCTGCAGTGGTTAGCGGTACCTGTTGTTTTTTTGTGCTACATTCTTCTATCTTTGCTCTTCAAAAATACCAAGTCATGATGTATACTGTTCAGGTGAAAGTAATGCCTTTGAAAGACCTCTTAGATCCACAGGGCAAGGCTGTTTTAGGCGGATTGCAAAACCTTGGATTAAATCAGGTTGCTGATGTCAGGATCGGCAAACATATTGACCTGCAAATTGAAGCAGGCTCCAAAGAGGAAGCACTGGCTGCCGGTGAGGAAGCAGCAAAAAAATTGTTATCCAATCCTGTAATGGAGATTTTTGAGGTTTCGGTTAGTTAATCATTCGTTTACCATGCTCTACCTTGTTCCAACACCTATAGGCAATCTTGCCGATATCAGTTTCCGGGCCATAGATACGCTGAAAAAGGTAGATCTCATACTGGCAGAAGATACCCGTACCTCGGCTGTGTTATTGAATCACTACCAGATCCATAAACCCATTACCCCTTATCACCAGCATAATGAACACAAAGTGCTGGACCACCTTACCGAACAGCTGCTATCGGGTAAAACCATGGCACTGCTAACGGATGCGGGTACCCCAGGAATCAGCGATCCTGCCTTCCTATTGGTTCGGGCATGTATCAAAAATAATATCATCGTGGAATGCCTGCCCGGGGCCACTGCTTTTGTGCCGGCCTTGGTTAACAGCGGACTACCCATGAATAGCTTTTGTTTTGAAGGTTTTTTGCCTTTGAAAAAAGGCCGTCAAACTTTCTTAAAGAAAATGGCCCAGGAAGAAAGAACCATGGTTTTTTATGAAAGTCCTATGCGGCTGGTTAAAACCCTACACGATTTTATTGAATATTTCGGTGCCGACCGACCCTGCTGCGTCAGCAGAGAACTTACCAAAAAATTTGAAGAAAATAAAAGAGGCAGTTTGCAGGAAGTACATGATCATTTCAATGCCAAACCCGTTAAAGGTGAATTGGTGATCGTGGTACAGGGTATTGGGTAACTGTTAACAGTTCTATTCATTATTCTAAGGCTATTTTCCCGAATTTTGTCCCTCACAAATGTGTACCATGAAGCATACAATTTTCCTTATACTGGGAATATGGGTAACCTCCTATACCGCCTGGGCTCAGCCCAACAGATGGCAACAACAGGTGAAATATAACATGTTGATCGACGTGGATGTGGTAGCTAACCAATTCACCGGAAAACAGAAGCTGGAGTATACCAACAATTCGCCCGAGCCCCTTACCAAAGTTTTCTATCATTTATACTGGAATGCATTTCAGCCCAACAGCAGTATGGATCTGAGGAGCCATGAATTGGGAAAAAAATTGGTCAATGGCAGAGCCGACTGGGATTCCAGGGTAAGGGATCGCATTGCTAAATTAAAGGATGATGAAATTGGTTATCAAAAGATCATTTCCTTAAAAATGAATGGTGTGGTACAGCCTTTTGAAGTGCATGAGACCATCTTAGAGGTTAAACTGACCAAACCTATTGCACCACATTCAAAAGTGGTATTTGATATGGATTTTGCTGCACAGGTGCCTCTTCAGGTTCGTCGAAGCGGTCGTGATAACCCCACTACCAATGTACGTTATACCATGAGTCAATGGTACCCAAAGATCTGTGAATATGATGCCGAAGGCTGGCATCCAACTCCCTATATCGCAAGAGAATTTTATGGTGTTTGGGGCGATTTTGATGTCTTGATCAATATAGATAGTCAGTATAAATTGGCGGGCACTGGCGTGATCACCAATGCCAGGGATATAGGTTGGGGATACGACCAGCCCGGAACTGAATTAAAGCCCATTGCTGCGAAAAAAAGAAGCTGGCATTTTTCAGCCATCAATGTGCATGATTTTGTATGGGCCGCAGATCCCGACTATAAACACCTGATTCGTAAGATGCCCAATGGCGGTCCGGTTTTACATGTGGTGTATCATCCTAAACCTGGTAATCTGGCAAATGATTCTGCCTGGAATGCCATGGCCGATGCTGCTGTAAAAGTGTTGCCCTTCATGGAGACCAATTTTGGTAAATATCCTTACCCTCAATATTCGTTTATCCATGGGGGTGATGGTGGTATGGAATACCCCATGGCCACCCTGATCAGCGGGCCAAGTCTGGGTACCGTATTTCATGAATGGATGCACAGCTGGTACCAGATGATGCTGGGAACCAATGAAAGCCTTTACCCATGGATGGATGAGGGTTTTACCAGTTATGCCCAAAATCTGGTGGCTAAATTTTATTATGGCCGTTCTTCCTTACAAACAATGCGTGATGCCCTGAAAAAGAATCCCAATGACCGGAACCAACAGGAAACCATCAATCAGTTGCCGGAAGATCATAGCAATGCCTATGCTGGTTATTATGCATTGGTGAAATCGGGATTGGAAGAGCCTATGACCACCCATAGCGATCATTACAATACTAACTATGCATACAGCGCAGCTGCTTATTCAAAAGGAGCAGTATTGCTTGAACAACTGGGCTATATCACCGGAGCGGCTAACCGCGATAAGATCCTGTTGGAATATTACAAGCAATGGAGATTCAAACATCCAAATGCAAATGATTTTTTTCGGGTAAGCGAACAGGTTAGCGACATGAAACTGGATTGGTACAATGAATTCTGGGTGAGCAGTACCAAAACCATTGATTATGCCATCGACAGCCTTTGGGAAGAGAATGGAGCCTCCCTGATCCGGTTGAAAAGGATCGGACTGTTTCCCATGCCCATTGACCTGCAACTGAGTTTTAAAGACGGAACAACGGAAATGCATTATATGCCGCTTGACCTGATGTTTGGAAGCAAGCCTGTTGAAAATGCTGCACAAAACCGGATCGATCATGAGGCCTGGAAATGGGCCAGTCCCTATTATATCGTAACCTGCAAACACCGGCTTACTGATCTGAAAGCAGTTGAAATTGATCCATCAAAAAGAATGGCCGATGTAGACAGGAAAAATAATGTACTGATATTGAACTGGTAATTTTAAGTAGCAAAAATTGAACAATAGCATGCAATTACAGGTAAGAAAAATTGAGGCGATAGATGCACCGATACTCGCTTCACTGGCCCGGCAAACTTTTTTCGACACATTTACGGGTACTTGCACTGAGCAGGATATGCAGGAGTTTCTTGTTGAATATTTTAATGAAGCCAGGATAAAATCGGAGATCCTCATGGAAGGCAATTTTTATTTCTTCGCTGAAGTGGATGGAGTGCCGGTGGGCTTTCTTCAATTCATGGAAGATTATAGCGGATTTCCGGAAATGAAAAAATGGAAGGCGCTTGAACTAAAACGGCTTTATATACAGCATGCATTCCACAAGCAAGGAATCGCACAATTCCTGATGGATTTTATTCTGAACTACGCTCAAGAAAATAAATATGAAGTTGTTTGGCTGGGCGTATGGGAGCATAATGAAAGGGCCAAGAGATTCTACGCAAAATACGGCTTCGTTGATTCAGGGCATACACACGATTTTCCGATCGGCAGTACCCCGCAAACAGATAATTGGTTATGGAAATTTTTGTAAACCAGTGTAGGTAAAAATGATCTAACGGCCGTAGAACTTATTAACGGCTTCAACACGATTGCTCACATGTAGTTTTTCATAAACATGGTATAAATGTTTTCGAACCGTTTCAGGACTGATGGTTAATTTATCAGAGATCTCCTTGTACAATAAGCCTGTGGCCAACATTTCTAAAATTACTTTTTCTCTTTTTGAAAGCATGTCAAGTGAAGTATCTACTGTGGCCACTGGCTTGTTCTGAAATGCGGCTACTACCTTGCGGGCGATCTGGCTGCTCATCGGAGATCCGCCTTCCATCAATTCCTTGATGCCATCCAATAATTTTTCAGGAGATGTCTTTTTTAAAATATAACCATTGGCGCCTGCACTCAAGGCTTCAAAAATCTTTTCATCCTCATCATAGATGGTACACATCATGAATAATATTTCGGGATGACTGGCTTTTAATTCCCTTACCACTTCAATGCCGCTGATGCCACCTAGTCCAATATCCATTAACACCACATGTGGATTAAATATGGGAAGTTTTATCAATGCTTCTTCTCCACTGATGCAGGATCCTGCCAGTGTACATTCATCGGACGATTCGATGATCTGTTCCAATGCCAGGCGGATGTCATTATTATCTTCAACGATTGCTACCGTAATCTTCATATGCAAATCTTGGTTAAAAAACCGGTAAAAACAATACTACAAACTGGTAAGTTTTAGCACAAAATTCATTTCAGCGGAACATAAAGCAAGTATTTCTCTGTAAAAAACGGGTCGTCAAAAATCTTGTCAATTTCCCAAACCATTGGCTTGCAGCCGCTTTCAGATATTTCCTTAGCCAGGTCGCCGCCTTTTAGGCAGATCAGGCCATTGGGCAGTGATTGTTCAGGATTCAACGATTTGTTTTTCCTGATCAGCGGCTTACTCCAGCGCCAGAGATCTTGTAAGGGGGCAACAGCCCTTGAAACCACGGCATCAAATTTTCGGTCGCGGATTTCTTCTGCGCGTGTATGCTGTGTAGTGATGTTTTTTAGTCCGATAGCAGAAGCGATCTCACTCACTACTTTTAATTTTTTATTAATACTGTCTACCAGATGAAATTGAGTATCGGGGAAAAAGATAGCCAAGGGGATGCCCGGAAATCCACCACCACAACCCAGGTCCATCACTTCCATGCCTTGCGTAAATTCAAATCGGGTGGCAATGGCCAATGAATGCAGCACATGGTGTTCATAGAAATGATCCATATCCTTCCTGGAGATCACATTGATCTTGCTGTTCCAATCGGTATATAAGTCTTTCAGTGCCTCAAACTGCTGCTGTTGGATATTGTTGAATTCTGCAAAATATTGAGTGATTATTTCCATGCCGGTTTTGGTTTTTTTACTAGGGCCAGCGCAAATAGTAAATAATAAAAGAACATCCCGATATCTATAAACAGGAACCAGGGATACAGGTCGAGTGTTTTTAATTTTTTCATGCTTGGATAAAACACCAGGGATTGTATCAGAAAACGAATTCCAAATACGACCAGGGGCCATTGCCATCCATAAAAATATAAACAAATGGCCAGCATGGGGTAGAAAAGGAAATGCGTGAAAGAATACAGACCCAGTAAAAATTTATGAAGGGGTTTATAATATTTACCGGTACTCAGGTGCCGGCTTTTTTGTTTGGCCCAATCGCCCCATGTATTGGCCGGTTGGCTCAAGGTGAAACTATCGGGATCTATATTGATCCTGGTGTTCTTGCGCGTGGCTGCCATATTGATGAAGAGGTCATCATCTCCACTGGGGATATTATTATGCGCACTAAATCCTTTATGCCGATAGAATATTTCTTTTTTATAACTCAGGTTTCTGCCTACCCCCATGTAAGGAATATGTGCCAGGGCATACGACAGGTATTGCAAGGCTGTATGAAAGGTTTCCCAACGGATCAGCAAGTTGAGCAGTCCTCTTTTTTTATGGTAGGCTCCATAACCCAATACAATTTCTGTTTGTTCGTCATAGGTTTCCTGCATCTTTTCTATCCAATGTTCTGTGGCCGGCACACAATCGGCATCGGTGAGCAATACGATCTCATATTTGGCGGTTTTAATGCCAATGCTCAGGGGGAATTTTTTGCCAGGGATCAATTTAGCCTCCTGTTTCAACTCCACCACATGCAATTGTTTGAATTCTTTCCGGAATTCTTCCAACAGGTATTTGCTATCATCAAATGAGTTATCGTCTACCACAATTACCTCGTGTGTGGTACTATATTGCTGAACCAGTGCACCCGGAAGATTTTTCGCTAAATTTGCAGCCTCATCTCTTGCACAGATGATCACCGATACGGGGTGGGTTTGCGAATTGGACCTGTGTTTGGAGGAATAGAGTGCCAGTCGCAGGAAAAAGAACAAATAATAAAAAATCTGTATCAGGGTAATCAGGCAAAAGCTGTAAAATAACCATTGCCAAATAAGGGTCAAATTCATTTGGCAAAAATAGCAGTAATTGGAATTTATATGTAAAGAAATTTTAGGATCAATATCTATCAACCATTATGGCAACACTGCAATTTGAACTTCAGCAAACCGATGGCTTAAGCAAGGCCAGGGCAGGGAGGATCAGTACTGATCATGGTGAGATCCTTACCCCCATCTTCATGCCTGTGGGAACAGCGGGTAGTGTTAAAGCCGTAACCCAGCAGCAACTGAAAGAAGACATTAATGCACAGATCATCCTGGGCAATACCTATCATCTTTATCTGCGGCCCGGATTGGAAGTGTTGCAGGCCGCCGGGGGATTACATAAATTCAATGGCTGGGATCGGCCCATTTTGACGGATAGTGGAGGCTATCAGGTTTTTTCTTTGGCCAATAATCGAAAACTTACAGAAGAGGGAGCGATTTTTCAAAGCCATATTGACGGCAGTACCCATCTTTTTTCTCCCGAAAAAGTAATGGATATTCAACGGGTCATTGGAGGCGATATCATCATGGCCTTTGACGAATGCCCTCCTTATCCCAGCGAATATGACTATGCCAAGAAAAGCATGGAGTTAACACATCGCTGGCTTGATCGTTGTTTTAAACAACTGGAATCAACACCCGATCTGTATGGCTATACCCAAAATCTTTTTCCAATTGTACAAGGCAGTACGTATAAAGACCTGCGTAAAGCATCTGCTGCTTTTGTGGCGTCTAAAAATGCTGCGGGTAATGCTATTGGCGGACTAAGCGTTGGAGAGCCCACAGAAATGATGTACGAATTCACAGCCTTATGTTGTGAGGAATTACCGGTGCTTAAACCACGCTACCTGATGGGCGTTGGAACGCCCTGGAATATTCTGGAATGTATTGCACTGGGAGTAGATATGTTCGACTGTGTGATGCCTACGCGCAATGGCCGCAATGCCATGTTATTTACTACTAAAGGGGTGATCAATATCGATAATAAGAAATGGGAAATGGATTTTTCTGTGATCGATGACGGGATCGACTGTGCTGTGAGCAATTATTATAGTAAAGCCTATCTGCGGCACCTAATGAAATCAAAGGAATACCTGGGACTAACCATTGCCAGCGTACACAACCTTGCTTTCTACCTCTGGCTGGTAGGGGAAGCCCGGAAGCATATCCTGGCGGGTGATTTCATGAGTTGGAAATCATCAATGGTGCCCCAGCTTCAACAACGTTGCTAAGGCATTGGCTTTCTGTTAACAAAAAATAGGGATTAGATGGCACAATAATTGAAAAAATAAAAAGTTCTTTGTAGTAATTATCTTTAAATATCTCAACAAAATTGTTTGATCATGAAAAGAATTCTCTTTCCAATATTTTTCAGCTTGCTGATGCCCTTTGCTGGTTTCAGCCAGGCGGGTACAGTTCAAAATGCAGCCATTCCAAAAGATGCCCCGGTAAATGTTGCTATGACTGATTTCAAGAAAAATCTCCTGAGTAATGAGATTGTGGTATTTAAGAGTAAGGCAAGTGCTAAGGAATATGAGGGCCTAACGGATTCCCTCGGAAAATTTTCCATCCGGCTTCCGGCGGGAGACAGCTATGAAATATTCGTATTGGGGTTCAAGGATTCAAGTAGTTATAATGTGCTTGATATTCCGGCACTAAAAGGCAATGCCTATTATAAAGATCCCTTCGATATAGATATTCAATATATGCCGGCGAAAAGCTTTGTGCTTACCGATTGTAATTTCGAAACCGGCAAGGCCGATCTTAAACCTGAATCTTATACCGTGTTGGATGAATTGGTGTCGTATATGCAGCGGAAGGATGATGAAAGGATAGAATTGGGTGGGCATACAGATAATGTAGGCTCAGCAGCCAATAATTTGGTATTGTCTACAGCCCGTGCCAATACCGTAAGGGCTTATTTACTCACCAAGGGTATCGATCCTTCAAGGGTTACCGCAAAAGGATATGGTATGACGGTTCCCGTGGCTTCAAATAATACAGCCGAGGGTAGGGCTCAAAACAGGAGAACAGAAGTTAAGATCCTGGAATAATTCATTCCTGGATAAGCTCAAAAAATATACATCACAAGAGTACAAGAATAAAAAAATCCCATCTGAAACAGATGGGATTTTGTATTAAGAATAGCGTTTGTTATTCTCCTTTCTTTTCTTCAGCGGCTGCGTCGGCTGCATCATTTTCCATCTTGGCTTTCAGATTGGCAAGTACACCCAGGTCACCCAAAGTAGATTTCTCAACCTTGCTCTGTAAATTCTTTACAGCTTTTTTGGTGATCTCTGATTCTACTTTTTTCTCTTTCATCACCGCTTGCTTTTCTTCTTCAATTACCTGTTCCCACAAACGAGAATGGCTGAGTACGATGCGCTTGTCGTTACGGTCAAATTCAATAACCATGAATTTAGCCACTTCTTCAGCGCCGATCACTTTACCATCTTCTTTTTGCAGGTGACGAGCTGGAGTAAATCCTTCCAGTCCGTATGGTAATTGTACCACAGCACCTTTATCATCTTTTTTCACCACTGTTCCATCATGGATACTTCCCACAGGGAAAGTAGTTTCCAATGTGTTCCATGGATCTTCTTCAATTTGTTTGTGACCCAACTGAAGTTTACGTCCGTCCTTATCGATATTCATGATCACGACTTCAATTTCTTTACCCACTTTCGTGTATTCGTTAGGGTTATTGAAGCGTTTCAGCCAACTCAGGTCGCTGATGTGGATCATTCCACCAATGCCGGTACTCAGTTCAACAAATACACCGTATGGAGTGATGTTCTTAACCACACCGGTATGTTTGCTTCCTTCAGGGAATTTGGTTTCGATAGTGCTCCATGGATCTTCAGTCATTTGTTTGATAGACAGACTCATTTTGCGGGTTTCCTTATCAAGGGTAACCACTTTTGCTTCGTACTCATCGCCCAGTTTGAAGAATTCTTTTGCATTGATAGGGGTATTGGCCCAGGTAATTTCACTTACGTGTACCAATCCTTCAACACCTGGCATGATTTCCAGGAATGCGCCATAGTCTTCGATATTCACCACTTTACCTTTCACGATCTCACCTTCTTTCAGGCTTTCTGTGAGGGTATCCCATGGATGAGGGGTCAGTTGTTTCAAACCAAGACTGATACGTTTTTTATCATCGTCAAAATCCAACACCACCACATTCAGTTTCTGATCCATCTTCAATACTTCAGTTGGATGGTTGATACGTCCCCATGAAATATCGGTGATGTATAACAAACCATCGAGTCCACCCAGATCCAGGAATGCTCCAAAATCTGTGATGTTTTTGATGGTTCCTTCCAGTACCTGACCTTTTTCCAGTTTGCCCATGATCTCTGCACGTTGTGCTTCAATATCGCTTTCGATAAGTGCTTTGTGAGATACCACAGCATTCTTGATGGCTTCGTTGATCTTAACCACTTTGAATTCCATTGTTTTGCCTACAAACTGATCGTAATCCGTAACCGGTTTAACGTCGATCTGAGAACCCGGTAAGAATGTTTCCATTCCGAATACATCTACGATCAAGCCACCTTTTGTTTTGCTGGTAACCAAACCTGTAACGATTTCGCCGGTTTTATGTACTTCCACAATTCTTTCCCAGGCACGGGTAGTGCGGGCGCTTTTGCGGCTCAGGTGAAGATTTCCTTCCCTGTCTTCTTTTTCTACCACCATTACTTCAATCACATCACCTACTTTAACACCGCCGGGGATATCCCTGAATTCATTCAGAGAAATAAGTCCGTCGCTCTTAAAACCGATGTTCACAACAGCATCAGTTTTGGTCAGTGATTCTACAGTTGCCTGGATCATCTCACCATCATTGATCTGTTTGAAAGTGTTGTCGTAAACTGAATCATACTTTGTTTTTTCTTCTGCGGTGTAGCTGGTAACATTACGTTTGTCTACACTCCAGTCGAAATCGTCATGAGCGGTGGCTACAGTTTCTGCAACTGGAGCTATGATTTCAATGTTGGCTACCGGAGCAGCCGTTTCTACAGGCACATTTGTTATCGCAGCAGTTTCAGCGGCCTCAGCGGCTGATCCTTCCTGTGCATCTGCGTTTAGTTGTTTTTTAAAATAAAATGACATAATATAATCCCGGTTTTTTAACGGGAGGGCAAAGGTATGAAAAGACAGGGGATTTTGGAGGGGGTAATGGCCTTTTTTTAAATGAGGGGTGATCGCATTGAATCGCCCAATAAACAGCTGTAAGTAATTACAAATGAACTGATTGCTGAATAAGTGGGAAACCGGCCAAACAATAATGGCTGGCCAATACAATTGGGAATAAAAAAAGCCCCCCGGAAACCGGGGGACTTTTTTATTATTAAAGAGCTAGTGAATCTATCTGATTACTTCTACTCTTCCTACAGCAAGACGATTACCGTCCAGGTCTACTACTTCAACCCAATAAACGCCGGTTGCCTGATTGCTCAGATCGATCGCCATTGGAGCGAAAGGTATACCCAGGGTGAATTTCTGAGTCAGTACACGTTTGCCCATTGCATCAAATATGTTCACACCATTTGGTGTTACGATATTATGAGCTGGGTTGTACCGAACTACAAATTGTCCTGAAGTTGGGTTTGGAGAGATGAACACTCTACCTGAAGTAGAATCAGCGATCACCAATGTGTTAGAAAGGTTAATACAACCATTCACGTCAACAACTCTCAACCTGTAACTTCCTTGTCCGTCAACCCTGATCAGCAATGAGCTGGCAGTTGCACCGGATACCGCAAAACCATTCCTTAACCAGGTATAGTTAGCAGCAGCTGGTGATGAAGTTGAGAACAAAGTAGTGCTCAATGTTGGCAACAGATTCTGATAAGGAGAAGCTGAGATAATTATCGTTGGTAACGGATTAACCGTTAACACCCTATTGGCTGATGGTACAGGAGGACAAGGAGCCGCACCTGAAACCATACAACGATAGATATTGCCATTATAAGACACTGGAGGAGCAGTGATGGTCAGTGTTGCAGTTGTTGCGCCACTGTAAACACCACCGTTGCTTACGTTTGTGAATGTTGTACCGGCATCAGTACTTAACTGCCATTGGTAGGTTGGAGTAGTACCGGCTGCAACAACAGTGAATGAAGTTGATTTGTCAGTACATACAACCGCATTGGTAGGTTGTGTGGTGATGCTGATCGGAGTATTAACTGTAACAACTACAGACCTAGCTGGAGAAGTACAAGCTGCTACACTCGCAACCATGGTAACTGAACCATTGAAGTTACGTGGGTTATTTGCTGGAGGACCAGGAGCTACTGGACCGCCCCAACCAATATCGCCATCAGTAATGATTGAACAACCATTGCTTGTGTAGGTTTGAACAACACCTGTACCATTGGTATAAGCAGGGAAGGTAGCAGCACCTGTAAATTCAAGTGCAATACCATAAGTAGCACCTGCAGGAACAGGAATGTTCAATCCAGACAATACATTATTAAGTGCATTTCCTGTAACTGTAACATTACTTGCAGTACCCATCAGGGCCCAGCCATTACCGGCATTGATGGCACCTGGATTACCTGCGATCGGTGAAGTTTTACGGTAAATATTTACCGCTGTAGCCACACCTGAAGCAAAGGCATTGGTTGAAATACTGGTCATTGTGTATTGTATACCATTATTATTGGCAACATTAAACAGTACCATATTATTACCATTTCCACCCGCCATTGGAGATGATGGAACAGCCGGTGTTGGTGGTAAACTATTAACGGTTACGCTATAAGTATAAGTACCAGCCGGTGTTGGCCTAGTGTACACCGTATCTCTTGGAGTTCCGGTATAGGCAAGAGTTGCAGCTGGATCGGTAAACAATCCACCTACAGGTGACCAAGTTGCAGCAGTTGAAGGAACACCTACAAAGTAGGTAACATCAATCTGCCATGAGGTCAGTGTTCCCTGATCGCCACCAAAACCATCTTTCATTGCTAAAGTGTAAGTACCGTTAGCGGCAGCACCAGTAGCAAATAATGGAGTCCATGAGCTGGTAGTTGGTGTATAACCAGTTGGTCCACCTGCACCAGCAAGGCCAGATGTGATCACAGCGTCAGCTTTAAATGTACCGGTATAAGTACCAGAACCAGAGCCTAAAGACGCTGTTCCAGTTGAGCTTACTGCAGTGTTTACAAATCCAACGGTTGCACCTGTACCACCTGTAGAAGATAGTAAATAGTCAAGGTTCAGGATCTGTCCGTTTGGAGCTTTCAAAGCAAACACCATATCACCGTCCCAAGTATGGGCCATGTTCCAGGTTACTTTAATTGCTGAAACAGTACCAGTTGCAGGAACGCCAGCAACGCTAAGATTGCTCACAGCACCTGCTGGGTTAGCATCAGGAACGACCACGCTGATCGTACCAGAATTTACTGAAATTGTTGTGCTAGAAGATGAAGAGCTCGTAAGACGAACAGCTGCATCGCCTAAGCACATAGCAACTGGATTAGGAGTTACTGCTGGAGCCGGTGGTGTATAGTTAACCAGGGCAACAGCTGTATTGCTACAACCTGTTGTTCCGTTTGTACCTGTTACAGTATAAACAGTGAATGCAGTTGGAGCTGCATACACACTTGGTGTTTGTGTACCTGCTACATAAGCATTGGTAGTGGTTGCATTGTTATACAAGCCAGCTGCCGGAGACCATGTGTACGTTAATGGAGA